>JBKCVM010000094.1:0-14455 GCA_046317855.1 Oligoflexia bacterium | reverse complement strand
CCGTTCGAGCTACGGCCTTTTTGCAGAGATCGACTCGATCGAGATGAAGCGCGTGGTCTCCAACCTCATCGACAACGCGGTCGAGGCGATCAGCGACGTGGGCCATGTGCAGGTGATCCTGGCCCGCGCCCTGGACCAGGTCGAAGTCCGCATTGAGGACAACGGCAAGGGGGTGCCGGCCGAGGTGCTCCCCCGGCTCATGCAGCGCGGAGAGTCCTTCGGCAAGGCGGGCGGATCGGGCCTTGGCCTTTACCACGCCCGCACCACGCTCGAGGGTTGGGGCGGAGGCGTTTCAATCCAGTCCAAGGAGGGCGTGGGCACGCAGGTCGTGATCTCGCTTCCGGCAGCTCCGGCCCCGCAGTGGTTCGTGGGCGAGCTTGTGGTGGAGGCTGGATCCACCGTGGTCGTGCTCGACGATGATGCTTCGATCCACCACATCTGGGACGGCCGTTTTGAGTCCCTGCGTGCCGATCGCAGTGGAGTGGAACTCCGCCACTTTTCGATGCCGGCCAATTTGGAGAGCTGGGTGCGCCAGGCTGGAGGCCTGCTGGACCGGACTGTTTTCCTGGTCGACTACGAGCTCATCGGCTCTGAGGTCACGGGTCTCGATCTCGTGCGCAGGCTCGGGCTTGAGTCACGCAGCATTTTGGTAACAAGCCGCTACGAAGAGCCGGCTCTTCGCGATCGTTGTGTTGCCATGGGCGTCAAGATGATCCCCAAAGGAATGGCGGGATTCGTGCCGATCAGCATCCGCAGGCCGCTCGAGCAGGCGGATGCCGTACTGATTGATGACGATCCGCTAGTGCATGCCCTTTGGGAATCCTCGGCGCGTGACCATTCCAAGAGACTCAGATCGTTTTTTTCTCCCGATGAGTTTTTGAGCCTTGCCGATCGGTTTGATCGGGCGCTTCCGATCTACATTGACTCGAACCTCGGGGGGGCTGTTGCAGGTGAAGTCGTGAGTCGCAGGATTGTGGAGCAGGGCTTTTCGTCAGTCTACCTGGCTACGGGCTATGATGCCGAAAAGTTCTCGGAGATTTCTTGGCTTGCCGGAGTGCGCGGCAAGGAGCCGCCGTGGGTGGGGCAGGGCTCTTCACGGTTGATGGTGGGTGAATAGTTGAAAGGCAGAGTCAGGAATTTCTTCGTTTAGAATTGGATTGCGAAGTCTAACTCTAACGAAAGGCAATCCCATGACTCTGCCCGAGTCCAAGGTAGCAGGCTTTGTCCTGCTTCCTGAACTGAAAATTCTGAAGTTTGGAACTGATGGCCTATGGCTGTGTGAAAAGGTCTCTGAATTCGAGGTCTGTCCTCGCTGCGCCACGAAATCCGATAGCGTGTACGACCACCGCTGGGTCACCGTACGTGATGAACCGCTCCGGGGTCGTGGCGTAACGCTTAAGATCCTCAAACGCAGATTCTCGTGTGAGATCTGCCCGAGCCCTTTTACCGAGCCTGTGCCCGGCGTACTCCCCGGTCGCAGAACCACTCAGCGTTTCAGATTGGCGGTGATGGAGGCGTGCGAGAAGTACACTGACTTAAGCCGGGTCAGGCAGGAGTTTAAAGTCTCCTCGCACTTCATTTATGAGGCTTATTACGAGCGATTACGCCTTAATTTGCGCGAACGGCAAAATGCCCCCTGGCCAACAGCCATCGGAATGGATGAGCACGCCTATGGCAAAAACAAAGAGTTCAGGCGGACGCAATTTGTCACGACAATTGTCGATCATGGCAAGGGACGGATGTTTGAAGCGGTCATCGGAAAAACGCAGGCCGAACTAGAGGCGGCCACTGTTCACATTTCGGGCCGAGAAAATGTCCAGTGGGCCACAATCGATATGTGTGATCCCTACCGAAATTATATTCGCAGCTTCTTTCCGAATGCCAAGATCGTCGCCGATAAGTTTCATGTGCTGCGGTTACTCACGCCCGCCCTGCTCAAAAAGCGAAAGGAAATCTCAGGAACTCGCGCGGATCTGAGGGCCAAAAAGCTGTTGCTGATGAGCTCCAAAAATCTTCGCTACGGCGAGCGTCTTGCTTTGGAACGGTTCCTCACTCGTTATCCCGAAATGAAGGAGCTCTATGAATGGAAGGAGCGACTCCATTCCTTTTACCGAATGCGCGGTGGCGGCCGGTCCTATCAGGCCTACAAGAAGCTCGTGGATGATATGAGTGTGAGCCTTCTACCCGAAATCCGAACACTGAGAAAAACCCTGCTAAAATGGAGGGACGAAATTCTCAATTATTTCTACTCCCGCCTCACCAATGCCCGCCTCGAGGGGTTTAATTGCAAAGCTTCTGCTTTGAAAAGAAGGGCTTATGGGTATAGGGATGCAGAGAACTATCGCATCCAACTTCTACAGGCTTGTTCTTGATGATGTTTTAGACAAGACCCACTACGAACCGAGAAGAACCCGAAGAACCGAAGAATGGCGCACCCAAGAGGACTCGAACCTCTAACCCTCAGATCCGAAGTCTGATGCTCTATCCAATTGAGCTATGGGTGCGCAGACCAATTCCAAACGCCTGACCACTATCATTAGATCAACCGCCTGAGCAACTCCAGGCGAGATTCAAGAGTGTCGGTTTCAAGAAGCTGCTGACGGACGTCACAGTCACTGATCTTGAAGTGCGCATAGGTCTCGATCAGTCTCCGGGTGGCGTCGGGGCCTTCAGTGAGACCCTGCATAAAGGCTTGCCGTGAATCTGCGTCCGCAAGAGCTTGATCCGCCCATTCCAACATCCCGGATTTCAGGCGCTGCAAAAAAAAGCGGTGCTCATCGGCCACAGTGGTCGCCTCTTCAAGCGGTGAGAGGATTCCGGTGAAATAGGGGGTTTGCTGTTCAATTCGGAGAATTCTGGCGCGATGGAGTCCTCGAACGAGGATGACGAGAGTTCCGTCGCTGCGTTTCTCGAAAAGCTGAACTTGGCCCACGCCGGCAACGACTCCTGGAGCGGGCTCTAGATCGGTCACCGCAAGCGGGCGACCTGTTTCCAGGCAGTCGTTGATCATGAGGAGGTAGCGGGGCTCAAAAATATTGAGCGGAAGGGTGAGTGAAGGAAAGAATACGACGCCTTCGATTGGAAAAATCGCTGCAGTCAGGGGCTGGCCTGAGTCATTCTGGCTCACCCCATGGTCATAGCGTATAGATGGGCCATGTCCAAGCTGGCTAAGTTTTCTGTTGGGACACTGGTTTTCGTGGTGGGGGTGATTTTGTGGGGTGCGCTCGTGCGCGCCACGGGGTCAGGCGCAGGATGTGGTGCGCATTGGCCGCTTTGCAACGGTGAGATGCTCCCCGTGATCTCGCGCAATCAGACGCTGATCGAATTCATCCACCGGGCAAGTTCTGGTTTGAGTCTCTTAATGGTCTGTGCGGTGGGCTGGGTGGCGCGGCGGCGTTTTAAAGACCACGCGCGTATTCGTAGGCTGGCACTGCTTTCGGTAGTGGGGATTTTGATTGAAGCCGCAATCGGAGCGGCGCTGGTGCTGCTCAGGCTTGTTGAGCACGACCAGTCGCTGGACCGAGCCATTTCAATTGCGCTTCATTTAGCCAACACGTGCTTTTTACTAGGGGCTCTGACGCTGCTCTGCCGTGAGGTGGTGAGGGTGGAAGGCGCGGTGGGGCTTGCGGGCGCCGCTGGCGCTGGCGGTAAGGCGCGCGAATTTGGGGCGCCTGCCCTGGTGCAGGGCAACTGGGTGCTCGGGGGGTTTGTGGTTTTGGCGGCCGCAGGCGCCTGGACTGCGCTCGGGGATACGCTCTTTGCTCCCGCAAGCTTTGGTGAGGGCTGGGCTCGGGATTGGGCTCGCGATGCTCATTTCTTAGAGCGACTGCGGGTCGTGCACCCCTTTTTAGCACTGGGATGGGTGGCTCTGACGCTTCCGTGGCTTCAGGGGCTGAGGCGGGCAGGATTAGGCGGGGTTCCGGCGGTTTGGGCTCTGGGCCTGATGGTGGCTAATGTTGGGGTGGGGGGGCTAAATGTGCTGCTGGCTGCGCCGCTTGCCCTTCAGATCCTGCATCTAGCCGTGGCTAACGGTCTGTGGATTTCGCTCGTTCTTTGCTGGAGCTCAGCTCGCTCGGGCTGAGTCAGTGCCCCGGCGTAAAAGCTTTTGACGCACCGCTTAAGTAAAAGGTGTCCAACACCTCAGAGCCAAGCGCCTGCGCCCAGTCGTGCGGCGTACTCTGGGTGCCAGGCAGCACGGCCATCGATCTTCATGCGCTCTCGGGTGCGCTGAATGAGGTTGACGTACCGAAGCGTCTGGCCCGGCCGAATACGGTGGGGGTTTTTCTGGAGTTCCGCCCAGCGAGCTGGGCCCATGTTGTAGGCGGCAAGCGTTGATTCAGAGGATTTGAACTGATCCTTGAGTTCCGCCAGGTAGTGCATGCCAAGCGTGATGTTGGTCACTGGGTTTCGTAAATCTATCCAGCGTCGATAGCCAATCCGTCGGGCCACGCCGGCAGCAGTCGTAGGCATGAGCTGCATGAGGCCTACGGCACCAGCACGTGAAAGAGCGCGGGGTTTGAAGGCGCTTTCATGCTCAATCACCGCTAGGACGAAAGAAGGCTGCAGATCCAGCTCAGAGCAAAGTTTGAGCATCTGAGCCGTGAGTGTCCGGATCACGATCGACCGCTTTTGGGCCGGCTGCAGGTTGCGCGGCATGTATCGATCCAAAAGAGTTGCCACCTCTGGGTAACTGAGGTCCAGCTGGTGTCCTCGGGTCCGCCAAAAAGAAGGGTTGCTGGAGTCTAGTTCTGGAAGGTCAGCTGAGCTCGATCCGTAGTCCCAGGCGGGCGTCATGATGCCAGAAGGGCGGACGGAGCCTGGTCCGACCTGCTGAAGGGCCAACGTGATGAGGCCGAGAGTGGTGAGCCCCTTCAAATGAAAAGAAAGCGGAATGCGCATCGAGCGATTCGATGAGAGCAGACTGTGTGCCATACAAACCATGAAGGCCGCCTTACCCAAGAGTGTTGCTGCTTGGCAAGGATTCGGACCTTTCCCCCATCTGAAAAGTGTTTCACAAGAAATGTTGTTTAGCAAAATCAACTACTTGCGTTTAATTATTAACGTGATTTGTAAGGCTTTTCTGTGAGCTGGCTACCAGCCACCATGAACTTGGATCAAAATCTCAAATTGGGCTCAGATCTGCCCACAAAGCCGGTAGCCGCTCAGTTTTTGGGGTCAGGATCAGCCGACCGGTCGAGGTGGATCCAGATAATTCGGGAGGTCCGATAGAGCACCGGGGTCAGTACCAGCACAGCTAGAACCGACCAGACGGCAGCCTCGACAATGTCGAACTTGAATCCCGCAAACAAGACGAGCATCAAAAGGATTCCGAGCCCTGAGCTGGCAAAGTAGCTCAGCACCATGGCGCCTAGAAAGTACCCGGGCTCCCGAGAGAACTGCATCCCGCAGCCAGGGCATTGCGGGTTCATGATCAACCCATTGAAAATCGGGCCCTCCTTGCAGGACGGGCAGATGTTTCTGAGGCTGGGACCCCGTTTATTCAAGCGGGAGCCTCAGGCAGTTTCCCAGAGTCACGCGTGGGCTGTGAGTCTGCTGGTACCTAAGCACTGCGTTGCTTTCGGGAGGGCAGTGCACTTCGCTTGAGTTTAAGAACCCCATTCCCTTAGCGCTCCACTCGGGCGCGCGTTTGAAGCGTGCCATGAGCAACGGATCTAAAAAAAGATTGGCCGTCTCGCGCTTAATCTTGTTGTCGTCTTGGAACTCTCGACTCGAGGCAACGATTCCCGCGCTCGGATTGAAGGTTTCAAGTCTGAACACCATTCGCTGTTCTTGGAAGTCCAGTGTGAGCGTGTTGGGCTGCCCTGGCTCATCGTGGGTGATGGTGAGGGTTCGGTCCAGGCCCCTGAGCCTGACCTGGGTTTCGATCTTCATGGCATGAAGCGGAAGGCTCCAGCTGAGGGCGGCCACAGCGGCCGCCACAGGCACGAGTGATGCGCTGCCAGGGGGTATGATCTTTTTCTTTTTGTCAGTAAGCCAGTTCAAGGGAGCGGGCCTTTCTTTTTGAGCATTGCTTTACAGTTTTTCTGCCATTCGGATCCTCAACTGAGGTAGCAGAGGATTCGATGCAGATCACGCCCGTTCAGGCCCTCAAGCGATTCTCGACCTGGCGCGGGCATTTCTGGGTCCTTGCTGCGGTGCTTCTTGTGCAGCTCTGGATGACGGGCGTTCATTTCCGGCAGCATGCGGTGGATTACTCCACTTACTATCGGGCTGGAAAATGGATCCTCGAGGGCAGGGTCGCCGAAGTCTATCAGCCCGAGCTTCAAGGAATGGGGGGGTTTCTTTACCCCATTGTTGCCGCCTATTTTTTTGCGCCGTTTGCCGCCCTCGGGGAGTGGCAGGGGAAGGCGCTTTTTTATCTCCTGATCTGGGCCAGCCTGGGCCTGGGCGTCTGGTTTTCATTGCGGATCTGCAAGGAGGCGACGGGACGGACGCCTGCGCCCGCGCAGCAGGCCTTTCTGGCGTGGGGAGCCCTGCTTTTCAATTCGCGGGCTATCAATGATGTGCTCCTGAGCGCCAATTTGAACGGCGTGCTGTTCGCGCTGATGGCGGCGGTTTACCTGCTTCGGGAGGCCAGGCCGCGGGCCTCTGGAATCCTTCTTGGGTTCTGTTGTTCGATCAAGTTCTTTCCGTTAATGGGGATGGGCTATTTTTTTTGGGAGCGGCGCTGGCGCGCGCTGGGCTGGGCGGCTGGAAGCTTTGCAGTTTTGTACGCGGCCCCGTTCTTTTTGTCAGGTTGGGAGCAGGGCCTTGAGCTATTCAGCCAGCATTTGCGCGTCCTGGCGGATGACCGCAACTATGGTTCGCTGCATGCGAGCACCTTCCAGAACCTTCCTGCATTTTTTGCCCGGGTATTTGCTTCGCTCGGCGTGGACTTGTCGCCGATGGCCGCGACGCTGCCGGTGGCGCTTCTGCTGATGACGCCGTTTTTTATTGGGCCCTTCCTGGATCCTTCACGGATGACCGTGCAGGTTCGTGCCAGGCTTTTTGCCGTGGCTCTCTACTGGATTCCGCTGATCAACCCTGCAAGCTGGTTCAACATGGGCTTGTTCTATCTTCCGTTGGCGATGTTGAGCCTTCTGGAGGTCAACCGGCGCTGGTTCGGGCTGCTTGGATTTTTCGTGTTTTACACGCTCACCGGACGAGGGCTGCTGGGGCAGGAGGGGTATGCCCGAGTTGCCGCGTGGAATCTGCCCTTCTTCGGGGTGATGCTGCTTCTTTTTTCGCAGATGGGCTCCCAGGTCCTGGGTAACCCCGGCTCCGCTCGGCGGCCCGGTTACCAGCCCAGAACGTAGCTGAAGACCAGCGGGGCCACGATCGTGGCGTCGCTTTCGATGATGTACTTAGGGGTATCAATGCCGAGCTTGCCCCAGGTGATCTTTTCGTTGGGGACGGCACCCGAGTACGACCCATAGCTCGTGGTCGAATCCGAGATCTGACAGAAGTAGCCCCAGAGGCGGGCTTTGATCCCCATGTCCTGGTGGAGCATGGGTACGACGCAAATGGGGAAGTCGCCTGCAATCCCGCCGCCGATCTGGAACATTCCGAGCGACGTGCTCTTGGTGGTGTCCTGGTAGAACTTTGCGAGCCAGGTCATGTACTCGATGCCCGTGCGCACGGTGTGGACATTCTTGACGTCGCCGCGAAGCACTGCGCCTGCGAACATGTTTCCAAGCGTCGCGTCTTCCCATCCGGGGCAGATGATGGGGAGGTTCTTTTCAGCTGCAGCCACCATCCAGGAGTTCTTGGGGTCGATCTGGTAGTACTGCTTGAGCGCTCCGCTCTTGATGATCTTGTAGAAAAACTCATGCGGAAAGTAGCGTTCTCCCGATTTGTCGGCCTTGACCCACTCGTCGGTGATGGCGCGCTCGATGCGGCGCATGGCTTCCTCTTCAGGGATGCAGGTGTCGGTCACGCGGTTCAAGTGGCGATCGAGAAGCTTTTGTTCATCGGCGGGGCTGAGCTCGCGGTAGTTAGGCACGCGCACGTAATGGTCGTGGGCGACCAGGTTAAAGATGTCCTCTTCGAGATTGGCTCCGGTGCAGCTGATCAGGTGAACCTTGTCCTGGCGGATCATTTCGGCGAGCGAAAGTCCTAGTTCGGCCGTGCTCATCGCGCCGGCAAGAGTGACCATCATCTTGCCGCCCTGGTCGATGTGTTTTTCGTAACCCTTGGCTGCGTCGACGAGCGCTGCAGCGTTGAAGTGCCGGTAGTGGTGGGTGATGAACTGCGAAATCGGTCCGCGCGTTTTGTTTGCCATGCGCGGGAGTTAGCCAACGCCAGAGGCTTTGGTCAATTGTTATCGGGTGGGTTGTCGACTTTGAGTGTCTCTCCGCGGATGAGGATCTTCACAAGGGCGGGGATCATTCGACGCCATCCGTGAGCCTTGGCAGTCTTCCAGGCGGGTTTTCCCGCAAGAGCCAGTCCAGGCCAGAAGAGTACTTCGCCCAGGGCGATGAGGGCACCCGAGAGCTTGGCCTGATTTACGGCCCCATGGGCAAGCCACGGAACGGCAGGAAGCACCAGCCAAGGAAGAAACGAGGCCAGGATCAGGGCGACACCAAGACGGAGCAAGAAGTGCCTCCCAGTTTTTTTGGGTAGCTATGACGCAGTACTTAAGGAAAAGGCGCCGACCACTGGTCGGCGGCCACCCTAGTGTTTCGGCTGCGCCTTGTTTTAACTTTTCGGCTGCGCCTCAGGCATCACTGACTTCACTTCGGCCATGGCGATCGTGGGCAGAAAGCGCACGAAGAGCAGGAACAGGGCAAAGAACAGCCCGAAGCTGCCCAGCGTCCAGCCCCAATCATACCAAGTCGGGAAGTACATTGCCCAGCTCGAGGGCAGGAAGTCGCGGTGGAGCGAAGTCGTTACAATGACGTAGCGCTCGAACCACATTCCGATGTTCACAAACAGCGAAACAACAAACATCACACCGATGTTGCGACGCATTGAACGAATCCAGAAAATCTGCGGGATGATGACGTTGCAGATGGCCATCGTCCAGTAAGCCCACCAATAGGGTCCAAAGGCGCGGTTAATGAACACGTATTTTTCAAACTGCGCGCCCGAGTACCAGGCGATGAAAAACTCGCACGCGTAGGCGTAGCCGACCATCATGCCAGTGGCCATGATGATCTTGTTCATCTTTTCGAGATGATCCATCGTGATGTAGTTCTTGAAGCCGAACATTTCACGCATGATCACGAGCAGCGTGACCACCATGGCAAATCCCGAAAAGATGGCGCCCGCGACGAAGTAGGGCGGGAAGATCGTGGTGTGCCAGCCCGGAAGCTGCGCCACTGCGAAGTCGAACGAAACGATCGTGTGCACCGAAAGAACAAGAGGTGTCGAGAGACCTGCCAAAATCATGTAGGCCACTTCGTAATGCGACCAGTTCTTGTTGCTGCCGCGCCAGCCCAGCGAGAGCAGCGTGTAGATCGTCTTGCGGATTCCGTTCTTGGCCCGGTCGCGCACGGTGGCCAGGTCGGGGATCAGGCCCACGAACCAGAACACGCTAGAGATCGTAAAGTAGGTGCCCACGGCAAACACGTCCCACAGAAGCGGGCTGCGGAAGTTGACCCAGAGCTGGCGCTGGTTGGGGTACGGGAGCAGCCAGAAGGCCGCGTACCAGGGACGGCCAGTGTGCAGGAGAGGAAAGGTGAGCGCCGTGATGACGGCAAAAATCGTCATGGCTTCGGCCGACCGATTGATGCCCGTGCGCCACTTTTGGCGGAACAAAAAGAGGATGGCTGAAATCAGGGTTCCGGCGTGCCCGATACCGACCCAGAACACGAAGTTCGTGATGTCAGTACCCCAGCCGCTGGGCTGGTTGAGTCCAAGCACCCCCTGACCACGGCTCACAAACTGCGTGACGACAAAGGCCCAGATGCCCAGGATCGTGATCGTCGTGCCAAAAACCACCCACCATTTTTTAGTAGGAAAGCTCTCAAGCGGACGCGACACATCGTCGTTGATGTCCGAAAAGGTTTTACCGCCCGTTACCAACAGGTCCTGCGAAGCATGGGTGCTCATTGTATCTTGGGATTTAAATCGAAGCGGCTGAGCTTGTAAATCTCGAATTGTTCGGAGAATTTGGTTCCATGCGCAAACTCATTTCTCGCCCGATCTTGATCTTTTTGCTTGCAGTGGCGCTCCAGGGAGTTTGGCGGTTTGTGCTGGGCCCCGTGGCTCAGTCCACGCTGGGTGAATCTTTGGGTAATTTTTTTTTCGTTCTTTTCCGGGTGATGGTGATTTTGGCCCTGCCCCTGGTTTTGGCCTGGGGCTGCGGATTGGTTCGATTTCAAGCTCTGGCGATGACGGCCCTGCTGACTTTCATCGAATCGGTGGGGTTTACGCTGCTGCAGATCTGGAGAGAGCCTGCGGGTCCCCAAATAGGACTGGGGCCCGTGCTGATGGGGCTCATGACTTCTTATATGTTTAATCTTCCGATTGTGCTTCTATTTGCAGTGGGGGGCTACGAGCTCGGTCGAAGGCTTTCGCCCATCCGGGGGGATTAAGTTCTGGCTAAATTTCTGGCCCAGTTGGGGTGGAGTGTTTTAGGGATCTCTATTCTTGCCCTGAATCTGAGCAATCCGGTCACCTGGGCTCAACAAGAAGGGGTTCGAGGTCGGGTGGCCCAATGCACCCAGCTCAATGTTAGGGCGGAGCCCGGTGCGGGTTCTAAAATTGTTTCAACCTTGGATTGCGATCATGACGTAACGGTTTTGGATCGTAAAATCTTAGGGCAGTCGAGTTGGCTCAAAATTCGATTTCTGGCGGTGGATGGCCGTGAACTTGAGGGTTGGGTCAACGGAAAGTACCTTGAGGTGACGGCCCTCGAAGAATTTCTCAAGACCCTCGAGGCAATCAATCGTGGCGGGGCCAAACCGGGATGCTCCCCCCAGTCCACCCCTGGGAGTGAAAGGGGTGCGGTTGAAATCAGGGGCACCCAGGTGCTGGGGCAGGCGCCAATCGATTCAACAAGTTCTGCAAATCTCGCGTCGGATCGGAGGCTCGGGCGCGGAACGTACAAGACTCTGCGAGACTCGGTGAAGAACCTTTCTGGAAAAGAGTGTCATGCTAAGCTCAACGAACTCTACAAGGCCGAGCTCGGGGTTCCGCCACAAAAAGCGTTGTGGGCAGAGTTTACTGAAAAGCAGCGTGCGGAGCGGGTCTATGCCCATGCTCGGCGCACGGGCGAGCTTCTGGCAAGTTCGAAGGCGGGCTTGAGCGGGGTCGTCACCCCTGAGCTCGTGGCTTGTATTGCATTTCAAGAAACCCGAGGAAATCTGACTCCTCATCGAGTCAATTACACTTTTTGCGCGCCCGAGGGCCGGGGTAAGTACCTCTCGAGTGCTCATGGGTTGGGCCAAATGACTCGCAGCACTTTGAAAGGGATGTGGGAAGAGGGGAAGCTCAGGCTCTCCACCGTTCAGGGCTATGAGAAGAGCTCAGCAAACGAGGTTTTTGAAGCCCTGAATGACGATGTGCCTCTGCAGATGGAAATTCTTTATCGAACCTTGAGTGAGAAGGCTCGAATCGCCAACAATGACTTGAAGAATGACTTGGCAAGCGCTCGGCTCAAAGAGGCCCAAACCGAGAGCGCTCAGGCCCAGGCCTCTCAGGCAGACACTTCGCTCTTGAGTGAAACTATTTTTCGGTATGACACGGATCGAGCCGATTCTTACGTGACTCACGTGAGGGAGATTTGTTTACCCTGCATGAAGGCGCTAGCTCAGACCAAAGAAACCCCATCTGACTGTTTGGAGAAGATGAAATGAAACGGCTCTGGTGGATCGCAGTGGGGCTTTCACTTTGCGTGATGGCCAAAGTGGATGCAAAGTCACAGAATGCGTTGACTCCTCCTGTTTTAGAAGAAATTGCTGCTAAAAAAATCAAGCACGTATCTGAGTTCGAGTTCAGTAACGGAAGCAGCTGGCGAGTGGTAGTACAGCGAGTTTTAGATTCGGATCAACTCTGGGTGCAGGACCAAGACTCAAAGAAAACTCATCTTTCGGTGCGTGACTCGGCTGAGCGCTTCAAGAGTCTTGAGTGGGTTCGGCTCAAGAGCCGTGAGTCAGAGTTTCTGCTCACGCGGTGGACCCGGGGAGTGCACGGCGAAGAGATTCGTCTCTATGACCCTTTGGACAGTCGAGCTCCGCTCAAGTTTCAAGTCGCGTCGAGCTGGCCCGCTCAAACCGCGGTAGTGAGTGGGGTGCTTAAAGTAAAGGCCACTCGGACCGGTAAAACAGCAGACGAACCTGTCGAGTTTGAGAAGGTGTTTCCTTAAGAAAGCTTGAAAATTAAAATTCGGCCTGAACTCCGAGCGTGGGTAGGATCGGAAGTCCTGCGACCACATCACGGCTCGAAAAATCATAAGCGTACTGGATCTGTTCTGGATTCTTGCGGTTGGTCGCATTTTGGATGTCCAAGTAAGCGGTCAAGATCCAAGTGTCTTTGATCCATTTCTTGTCCACACGAAGATCGATTTGAAAGAACGAATCAATGCGTTGAGAGTAAAAAGGCCCACGCACCGGAAAGTAGACATCGTTATCGGCGTCGTAGACCCCACCCGTGATTGGAGTGGAAGGATTGCCGGTAGCGTAGCGTACGCGACTGCCGATCCGCCAATTTCCGGGAAGGTCCAGTGCAGCAATCGCAGTGAGTAAGTGGGTCTGATCAAACTGAAACGGAAACTCAGACTGTCCAGGCTGCCTGCGGGTGCTGCGCCCTAGAGTGTAGGAGAGCCAGCCGGACCATGGGGAAAAATCCAGCTGCACGAGATTTTCAACTCCGTAGGAGCGACCCGTGCCTGAGTTTGAATAATTGGAGCCATCCGTAGTGGGGACCACGAGGTTCCAAAAGTCGCGGTAGAATGTTCCGCCGCTCCAGCGGATGCCCCGGGATCCGCCTTGGCGATAGTCGCGGTCAAATCCTGCTGAAGCGTGAAACGCTCTTGGACTGTCCAGCTGTGGATTTCCAAAGCTCGGGCTTGATTCTTGCTCGACTGGAGCCTGCACGTAAGTTCCTGCAGCCGCCCTAAAGGCTAGGCCTGGCCACGCTTCATAGCGGGTAGCGAGTCGTGCCAGTGGTGTGATTTCTCGTTTGTTGCTCCAGCTGTTGCGCGTGTACTCGAGGCGAGTGGACGGAAGGAGTGTGAGCCGATCAGTTGCTTGAATTTCGTTGCGCCAGTAGAGTCCGAGCCTCGGAGTTCGGGCGTCGATCCCCACCTGTTTGAGTTCACCGCTTGAAAACGGGTTGGCAACGCCGCCGTCAAAGTAAACATCATTGAGTAGGATATCGACCCGCGTCCAGCTGTAACGATGATCAAAGCCCCAGTGAGTGAGCCAGCGGGGGGACATTCGGCGCTCGACTTCACCTCGGGTGGTGAGCGCCCAGGTCGAAATGGCAAAATTGTTCTCCGTAGTGTTGAATCGAATCCAATCGCGACCAAATCCCACCGACCAGCGTGAGAGAGTGCGGGAGCTATGGCGATGGGTGAGTTGAGGGATGAGTCTAAAAAACCGGGTTGAAGTATTGAACTGACCTCGAATCGAAGGGTCTCCCGATGCAGGTTGGTTGAGTAAAAAAGAGAGCTCGTCGCTTGAGCCTACCGCTACGAGTTTAAAATCATCGCGGTCGGTAAGCGGGCGTTCGTAGATTCCGACGACGTCGCCAAAGGTGGGTGCCAGAGTCAGGTCAAAAGCCGAGTTGTCCTGTGTTGCTGCCTTTAAGATGGCACCAATGTAGCTCTGGCGTGCACCGAGTAAGAAGCGGCCTTTTCCCGCAGGGCCTTCGATGTAGCCTCCCGCATTGAGGAGGTCCACAAAGGCAAGCCCGTGCACGCGGTCGGATCGGGGTGAGCGGGTCCAGACTCCCACAAGACCGCCCAGCGCTCGCCCGTACTCAGGGCCATAGCCGGCTGTGAGGTAGTCCACTCGGTCTAGTGCATCAGGCAGCACGACCGAGCTCAAGCCGCCAAAGTGAAAGATGATCGGAACTTCGTGGCCGTCGATCAGGTAACGGGTGTCCTTGGGTGCTGAACCTTGAATGATCACTTGCGAGCTAAAGGGTGCAGGGCGGTTGACGCCCGGAAGGTTTTGGAGGGCCCTCAGCGGATCTCCGCCCGCGCCCGGGAGGGTGCGAACTTGAGAGGCTTTCAAGGTTCGTCTCGAATCATCGCGACGATCTTGCTTGCTGGTGACCGTGGTTTCGTATTCTCCGTAAGCTGCACGTTCAAGATAGAGGGTGCGAGCCGTTGTATCGCTTGCTGCAAGCAGGTCCTGCTGCTCGAGCTTCAAAAAGCCTGCACTGTTGACGACAAAGCTCAAGGGTCCCTCGGGGACATTTTGAAATCTGAATGTTCCCTGGCTGTCGGTCACGGCCTTCAGTTTGTGGGGAAGGATGAAGACCGAAGTCTCAGCCAGTGGAGTCC
>JBKCVM010000093.1:0-14565 GCA_046317855.1 Oligoflexia bacterium | reverse complement strand
GCGATATTGCGTGATTTTTTTGCTGTCGCATCTTCGAATGTAGAACGAATTACGACCACCGGGCCTTAAACAACGAGGGCAGTTTGGATTCATTTGCTCGGGTTGAGCAAAGTTGATTCCAAACCAACGGGTTAGCGTGAGCAGGTCATAGTGGCTGGGGGCAGTTTAATCCAGAGCCCGCCTTTTTCGATTTGCTCGAGCACCAGCGCCACCTCTTTGACAAACGCGGCAGGAATCGTGAGCTCGAGCTCGCAGGCCGGAAGTCCAGCGGGCGTCAGGATTCCGCCTTCAGGCTCTGGCAGGGTTGAGTACGAGACAATTCCCTCCTGCGCCTCGAGCACATGATAGACCCACGCCGAGTCCGCCTTGGCGATGCGAATCACCTGCAGCCAGGCCGCCCCGGGATCCGTTTGAACTGAAGTTTCGATTGCAGCCATTTTCTTGCCCAAATGCCGAGCGACCCTTATCCTTATAAGAGCAATGGAATGCAACACTCGAGCTCTTTGTCGTTTAGCTGGACTGAACCGTCTTTTGCTCCTGGCAGCAATCTCACTGATCTCTACTGGGTGCGCCACGATGCAGCCCGCACCTCCTGCGGCAGCACCGGCCCCCGAGGATCCTCGAGTGGGAGAGCTTCAAAAACAACTCGACACGCTCAAGGGTAAGCTCGAGAGCTTGGAGTTCAAGCTTGCGACCGTAAATGACAAAGTCGACGCTGCCCGAACCAGCATTGATACCTTAGGAAAAACCCGGGAGCCCGAAGTGGGGGCCGTCGAAGTACGCACCCCCATCGTGGACCAAGCAACTGCCTCGAGCCCTTCTGCGCTCTCCACAGTTAGCAAACCTGCAGGAGACCCTCACGCAGGCTTTGTGTCGGACTCTGCAGTGGCGTCTTACCGTAAAGCGATGGTCCTTTTTGAAGCGGGTCGAAACGCAGAGGCCATTTTGGGCTTCACTCAGTTTCTGGACCAAAATGCGGATCATCCCTGGGCGGGTTCAGCTCAGTATCATGTCGGGATGGCATACAGCGCTCAAAAAGAGTGCAAATTGGCTATTCAAGAACTTTCGCGAGTGCTCACTTCTTATGATCGAAGCCCCCATGTTCCAGATGCCCTGGCAGAACTGGTGCGTTGTGAAGACGAGCTAAAACTCAAACAGCAGGCTGCACAGCACAGACAGCTCTTGTTATCCCTCTACCCCAATGCTCCTGCAGCTCGGAGAACGATCGCCCCAAAGGCACTCACTGAGACAAAAACCGAGACAGCGCCTGCAGAAGCTGCTGGGGTCGGGGCAAGCGCCCCACTCCCTGACACCGCGCCTGCACCAAAAGATCAAACTGAAGGAAATCCTAAATCGTGACTCGCTGGAAAAAGCCGCGACAAACGAAGTGGCTTTTACCGGTTCTCTTTGGCCAAGCCCTCTTGGGTCCGCTTGTCATGGGAGCAAAGTCCCCTGAGCAACGCACCTGGGATGCCTCCAAGTTACTCAAGTCCCTGAGCGACGAGCAATGGACTGAGATCGCTCAAGGCCAGCTCGAGCAAGAGTACGAAATCCTCAAGGGAGACACCCTCTGGGGAATTTCCTTGCGCTTGTTTGGTGATGGAAATTACTGGCCCAAAGTATGGGCCCTCAACGGGCAATCGATCCCCAATCCACACTGGATCCTTCCTGGACGAAGACTGATCTTCAAACCCGGAAGCGCCACTTCTCTTCCGGCCATTACTCTAGCCGACGCTTCTGATGCGGCCACATCGCAATCTAAAATCCCGAGAACTTCAGGTCGCTCCCAAGAATGGAGAAGCCTCACTCCTCAAGATTGGGAGAGTGTTCAACTCACTCTCCCGCCCGAAGTGGACTCTCAGGGTTTTGACCTGAAGTCAGGGTATCAAATGCCAAAAACTTCAGGCCTCGACCTCCACCAGATTGCACAGAGCATTCCGTTAGAGGTGATCGCCAAAGTCCGGGCTTCGAGTTCACGATTGGTCAACCTCACCGCAGGTGAAATCGTGATTCTTGAACCCGCAGAAGGCGCCCCGCTTCAAGCTGGGCAGATCCTGACTCTCACTCGGGCGCCTCGGCCGCTCAAAAGTAAAAATTCAGACCGCGAGGGATGGGTCTACTCACTCGACGGTCGAATCCAGGTCCTGGGTCAGTCGGGCCAAACTTGGACCGGAAAAATTCTTAACTCGAGCGGATTTACCAATCGCGGAGAGTCGGTCCTTGTGGATCTCCCGGTTCGAAGAGCGCAGCCTTCACCTATCCCCGCACCCGAAGCCTTTACAGCAGTGCTCAATTTTAACTTAGGACAATCCACTTCATATATTGCTCAGCATCAGCTGGGCTTTATCGACCGAGGTGCAGAGGATGGAGTTTCTGCCGGGATGGTTTTTAGAGCCTACCAATATCCCGATGACATTGAACCCACGGCCGACTTTTTGGTCCTGGATGTGAGCGAGCGCTTCTCAACCGTTTTGGCCATCTCAAGCTCCGAGCTCATTACTGAAGGAGTCTCTCTAAAAGCACTGACAGATGTCTCAAGCCTCCTTCAGAAAAAACAAAGGACCCAAGAGTTGATAGACGAAACCCCAGAACCGTTGCTCTCTCCGGAGCCGGTTCCGGTTCCGGTTCCGGCCCCAGAGGCTAGTCCAGCGCCTGAGACTCAAAAAAACGAGCTGGATCCGCTTGAAGAAAATCCTGAGCTCTCTGAAGAAGAAAAAAAGAACCTCAAACAGCTCGAACAAAAAGAAGAGCCAGAGGCACCCACCGCTCCGGCTCCTTCGGACGAACTACCCACTTCCCAAAATCCAGAAGAGAGCAAGGAAGAGCCCCCCCAAGAGACGAGCCCAGAACCCACCCCAGAACCTACTGAAGAGTCGGCACCCTCTGCCCCACCCACAGAACCCCCCGAGGCTCCGCCCGATTTCTAAAAAGTGTCATGGGTCTTGCAGCTGCAAGACTTCATGAGCTTTTTTCATATCGATTTGGCCTCTATTTCGTTGGCTTCGAGTTCGGGTGATTCAGCCTTTTTACAGGTACCTGCACCCGTTCCTCGTGAACTCTGGATTGAAGCACGCGATGAGTCGCAACTCCGGCTTCTGGACAAACTTCCGGATTGCGGACTGGCGATCGTCGGAACACGCAACGCACATCCGCGTGCGCTTCAGTTCACTCGAAGACTCATTGAAGACTTGCGCACTAGCCCCTTAATCATCCTCTCGGGTCTTGCTCGAGGAATCGACCAAGCGGCCCACGAGGCCGCCCTGGTCTTTGGCCTTCCCACCATCGCAGTGCTGGGCTGTGGACTCAGCCACACTTATCCTCCAGAAAACCAGAGCCTACGCCAAAAAATCATCGCCAGTGGCGGGCTCATCATCTCAGAATTTGCACCCACTCTCGAACCCCGACCCTTTCGTTTCGTGCAAAGAAATCGCCTCATTGCCGCTTGGGCCCGCGCCACTTGCATGATGCAAGCAAGTCATCGCTCAGGAGCCCTGCTGACGGCCGACTATGCCCTTCAGCTCCACCGCACTGTGCTTTCCCTACCCGCCTTTCCGGGAGAGCCGGGTTTTGAGGGAAATCAACGGCTCCTGGACGATCACGCGGTGCACGCGCTCTGGGGTGCCCATTCGCTTGCTGCGGTGGGAGGAGCCTCGTGGCTCAACCTGGCCTCAAGTGGGCAAAAAATTCCTGTACTTGAAAAAAACCGCCAACTCCCTCTAGATGATCTCTATGGCCAAGAAAGCCCTCGTCATTGTTGAATCCCCATCAAAGGCTAAAACGATCCAGAAATACCTGGGCCGAGAGTACATCGTAAAGGCGAGCGTTGGGCACATCAAAGACTTACCCAAGAGCAAGCTAGGAGTGGATCCCAAGAAGGGGTTTGACCCGGACTACGAGCTCATTCCGGCAAAAAAGAAAGTCATCGAGGAGCTGAAAAAAGCAGCTAAGGATGTCCCGGAGCTCTTCTTGGCAACTGACCCCGACCGTGAGGGCGAGGCAATTGCCTGGCACATCAACGAAGAGTTGAAGACCAAGGGCAAGAAATCCCACCGCGTCCTATTCAACGCCATCACTAAGCCTGCTGTCCTCGAGGCAATGAAAAAGCCCCAAAAGCTGGACGAAGACAAGTACAACGCCCAGCAAGCCAGGCGAGTGCTCGACAGACTGGTCGGCTACAAAATTAGCCCTCTCTTGTGGGACAAGGTCAAACGAGGCATTTCGGCAGGAAGAGTTCAGTCGGTTGCCCTGCGACTGATTGTTGACCGTGAATCTGAGATCAAAGCCTTTAGGCCCGAAGAATACTGGCAGATCGAAACCCGATTCTCGAAAGATGGAGTCGAGTTTCCGGCACGGCTTTTCAAAATTGACGGAAAAGACCCAGAGCTACCTAACAAAGCGGTTGTTGACGACCTGGTTGCGGCCCTTCAGGGCGTCCCTTTCACGATTGACTCGATCGAACAGAAGGAGCGCTCTCGAAAGCCCCAGCCTCCTTTCATCACTTCACGCATGCAGCAAGAAGCTGCTCGAAAGCTGGGCTTTAGCGCAAAGAAAACCATGACCCTTGCCCAGAAACTCTACGAAGGGATTGATCTGGGAGACCGCGGCACCACGGGGCTCATTACTTATATGCGCACGGATTCGGTGCGCACGGAGCCTGGAGCGATTGCCTCGGTGCGAGACTTCATTCAGCAAAAGTACGGCAAGGATTTTCTTCCGGCCGAGGCCATTCCCTACACCTCAAAAAAATCGGCACAAGATGCGCACGAGGCCATTCGCCCCACCTCAATGGAACTCACGCCTGAAATCGTGCAAGGCTTTGTCGACAAAGACGAGTTTCGCCTCTATCAGCTGATCTGGAACAGATTTGTTGCATCCCAAATGAACTCGGCGATTTATGATCAGACCTCGGTCGACGTTGTGGCCCAAGACAAGAAAAAACGGGCTATTCGATTTCGCGCAACCGGATCAGTGATTAAATTTCCAGGTTTCACGGCAGTCTACTTGGAGGGCACTGAAGACGAGACATCCCAGGACGAGGACCGAGCCCTGAAGCTACCAAAAATAATCGAGGGGGACTCGGTCAAGATGACCGGCCTGGATCCTTCGCAACATTTCACTCAGCCCCCACCTCGATACACGGACGCTTCGCTCATTCGTGAACTCGAAGAAAAGGGAATTGGCAGGCCATCCACTTACGCTTCGATTCTTTCTAATATTCAAGATCGAGAATATGTCGAGAAGCGACAAGCTCGCTATTTTCCGTCTGAACTGGGAACGGTCGTCACCGAGCTCTTGAGTGCCTCTTTTCCGGGCTACATCAACTCGGAATTCACCTCGGACATGGAGACCCAACTCGACGAGATCGAAGAAGGCAAAGCGGACTGGAAGAAAGTCATGTCCCAGTTCTGGAAACCTTTCGAGAAAACTCTCGAAGAAGCCAAAGTTTCAATGAAGAACGTGAAGCGGCAAGAAGTGCCCACCGACGTTCGTTGCGACAAATGCGATCACACGATGGTCATTAAATGGGGCAAACTGGGCTCGTTTTTAGCCTGCTCAAACTACCCTGAATGCAAGAACACTCAAGACTTCACGAAGGATGACTTTGGCAAAATCGTCATCGTTCCAAAACAGTTCACCGACAAGAAATGCGAAAAATGCTCGCAGCCCATGGTGGTCAAAGGAGGAAAATACGGAAAATTTTTGGCCTGTAGCGACTACCCCAACTGTAAATTCACTCAGGCGATCACTTTAGGAATCCACTGTCCTTCATGCGCCGAGGGCGAGCTCACCCAAAAACAATCTCGCTACAAGCGCCTCTTTTACGCCTGCAATAAATGGCCGGCCTGCAATTTTGCGTCCTGGGATAAGCCCGTGGCCAAACCTTGCCCCAAGTGCAAGTTCTCGATCGTCAGTGAAAAACTCACCAAACGCATGGGACTCTTTCATAAATGCACGCAAAAGGAATGCGATTGGCTCGAAGTGATCGACCCCAACCCACAGGCCTCAGCTGAAGCTGCAGAACCCTCAGCACAGACCGCATAACTTAAAGAACCAGCCTTCCTGACCTCAGGCTCCTAGGCGATATTGAGCTCTTTTTTCACCTGGGGAACCATCTCGACGAGCGGTCTAAAGACTGAGTATTCTTTTGGAAATCGCCTAATGCCCTCTCGCAGAATATCCTCGGCCTGATCCTTTTTTCCAAGCTCCAGATAACGCCGGCACAAGGTGCGATATACAAACGGCATGTGATGCCCATCCCTCAAGAGCGCCTGTCCAGCCTGGAGGGAGACACCCGGCGCTGCAGTGAGATCCAAATGTAAAAATGAGCTTACCAAAAAGTCAGGGGACTTCTGAAGATCAGGCGGAAACCGAGAGAGAACCCCTTGCATCGTGTCAGGGCGTTTGTTTTCTGAAAGCACTTCGATGACGCGCCTTAAAAAATAGGGGTCACCCGCACACGAAACTGCCACCTTCTTCAAAAGGTCTTCAGCGTGGGTCGACTTTGAGTCTGCACTAAAAGCATGCTGAGCGCTCACTACGAGACCTGCGCACATGTAGCGCATGACTTCTCGCTCCCTAAACTCCATCTCAGTGAACACTGAGTAAAGCTGCTCGATGTCGGCAAACTTTCGATTCACCACGGCAAGACGAATGACTGAAGCAAAGCGCTTGGGATTTGCGGGAAAGTACTTTTGCATACGCCGAATGACCGCGTAGGCCTCAGCATACATCTCGCGTTGCATCAGCAACTCATAAAGCCCGATCAGACATTTATAATGAATTCGATTGTAGTTCAGACCCTTTAAGTAGCTTCCCTGGGCGTCCAAATAAGCTTGCTTCAGGATTTCGGCTTGGCCGTAATAAAAGCAAGCCAACGAAGGCGAAGGATCCATCTCCATCGCTTTCTCGAAAACTTGCATGGCTTCATCAATTTTGCCGGCAAAGAGGAGTGTTTTTCCATTCTCAACGGTTTTTCGATATTCATTTGGAAAAAGCTTTTCTACGAAAGCCAGTGCAAGGGTATTGACAAACGAGCTTACGGTATAGGGCTTCAAGATAAAGCGATCGACATCTTCTTCTGCGGCTCTAGCCACAGCACTTTGAGACGTATTTCCAGTCACGAGCAAGAACAAAGTATCCCGTGCGTCGGGATGAAGAGTCTTCTGGGGAGGAATCAAATCCAAGCCCGTTCTCTTGCCCACCGAGAAATCAGTGATGATCACTTTGGGTTTCTTGTCTTTGATCTCATGCTCAGCTTCTTCGATGGTGCTGTACAGAGAAACACTATCGCGCTTGGCTCCCATGTCTACCAAAAGGCTGGCCAAACGCCTGCGGGACACGCCCGATGGGTCCACGATAAAAATATTCTGCTCAGCAAAATAGGCAGAAAGGCGCTCAAGCTGTTCTTTCGAAACAGATGTCACTGAACTCAGCGCTGATGATAGACCTTTAGACTCAGCCAAGCAAAATCCTTACCCTTGAGATTTACGAATGAAGTCAGAGAGCTCATTCTGGCGTTTGGCTATTTCTTCGCCCACTTGCTTAGACAGCTCAGACGACGCCCCACCCGAATCAACCGTCACCATCCAAACTCCTGGAGCCCCTCCCTCTTCGACCGATTTCACTACCCCAGCAAACTGGAACTGACCGTCGGCAGAGCTACCCGACATCACGACATCCACTTCAACTTTTTCTTTGACCTTTAAATCGGGAGCTTTCACTTCAAGCAGAACCTCCACCTCGCCAAGCTCAATCAGCGCCGCTTCGAAGCCCTGCGATTCTGGGCCGTCTGCCGACCGTCTAATTTTGGTCGTGACTCCAATTCCTTTGTGATCTTTAAGATCCACTAAAGGCTTCTCATCATCGCCATCGGAAGGGTCAAAGACTCCTTTTTTTCCTTTGGGAAGGTTTGATGAAACAATTCTGAAGACCCGGTTCATGTCCAGTGGCCCCGGAATGACCGCCTTCACCCCAGCAAACTTCTTGAACCAGGTTTTGCTTTCTGCCCCCAGATTTGCAGAAATGAGAATCAAAGGGAGATCACTCCCTTTTCCGTGTTCACCGAGAAGCTCCTTAACGGAGTCATCCCCTGCCTTTCCGAGTGCTTGGGTGTCGCAGATCAACAGGTCAACTGCCTTGGTCTTGACCAATCTGACCGCTCCATCCAAGCCAGAAGCCACATAAACCGCAAGCCCACGCTCAGCCAAGAAGTCCCTGAGCTTTTCAAGGTCTTTTGCATCTGGAGCCATCAAAATCAGGACGATGTTCTTAAATTCTGCCATTGCTCTTGCCCCTATCTGCCTCGTGCACTGTCAAAGAAATCCGCAATGCTTTGCTGCCGGTTCTGAAATACTTTCAACAAAAGCTCCATTTTTTCTGGACTGATGGGTTCGATCTCAATGCCGAGAACCGCTCTTCCGTTCTCGACGCTCTCGATCTCCGTCACCGAACCATTGACTGAAAAATCAACTGGGTTTTTATCTTGGGTCCAAACAAAGCGACACAGGCGTTACTGGTCTTTTCTTAGTCTGTTCTCCGAGTCGAGCTCCAAAGTCAGCTGTGTTTCAAACAGATCCAACATCTGCGCAGAAATCACAGCTCCGTTCGTCACTTGCAGGGTGAGCTGAAACCCCATGTCCACCAGCACTTGGTCATAGCTTTGTTGCTTAGGGTCGATCCCCCCGTTATCAAGAAGCGGTGCCTGAATCCCTGCTTTGGGTGGCTCTTTTTTGAAGCGAGCATCTTTTGCATCTCGCTGTTGCTGCTGGTCTTTAAAATCGAGAGAGAGCCCGTTGGGATCCTGTGAATCCTTGAAATCGGGAGCATCTGGACCCTTTAAGTCATCCTCACCAATGTTATTGAGCTCTCGAAGCGCACGGCCTCGAGGATCCACAAATTGATTTGGCTTAGACTCCTTGAGGTCGAACTCTTCGTGGTAATCGGGCCCACCCTTACCGCGATGTTCTTTGAAGGCAACCCCGGGACCCTTGTTTGCGATTTGATGCTCAAGGTGGATTTCAAAGTCACCTTTCCGCTCGCCCTTCTCATTGTTGAAGCGCTTTTCTGCAAACATGATCTGCTGAATCAGCGCTTTCATTTCGTGAACTTTGGGCCCGTTCTTGGCCACTTTGAGGGTGTGTCCGGAGGTTTCGATTCGGATCTGCTCGGGGCCTGACTCTGGGATGAAGACGAGACGCGGAGCTGACGAGATCATTAACCAAACGAGCGTGTCCGGAGAAAAAGTGGGAGCCTTACCCCAGAAGACCCATTTTCCAGGAACCGGCTGAAGCGATTGATGATCTGGCTTTACCTTGAAGACCCATGCGTCCAGACCATTTGCATCGAGTGAAGAGTCGGAGTGCCACTCTCCGGCCATAGGAGGTGGTCCCAGAAGATTGAGTGTCCAGGCAGTCTGCCTAAACGCAATGTCCCTGGTGTTGCGGATGATCCAGCAATCCTCGGCCATTTCGATCGGCGCCACATAGTTGACGACGCCTTCTTCTTGGACTTCTTTACGTTGAGAAATATGCGAGTACGCTGCCGAGATCACGTTGGCAGCCATGTTGATCTTGTACTTGAAGCTGCGCTCGGGGATCTGCGAAGGCAAAATATCTGCGCCAAACTGGGTGGCAAGGTAGTTCACGACTTTGGGATGAGCCGTCACCGCACCGAGAAACCCAGAAGAACGGATCAGACCTTTCTTAGCTAGGCGAGAGCCTTCAGAAAGAAGCTGGCTCAGGACTGGGATTTCATCGGGCTTGGTGATTCCAAAAAGCAGAACCATGTGCGTCGCTTTTCGAACCTTCTCGAGAGCAGTATCCAGTTGCTGAAAAACATGAACCTCGGCGAGGGGATTGCTTTCGAGAATGCTTTCCACCTTCAGGAGTAGAGGGTGACTGCCCTCAGGCCTGTAGACCAGCACCAAGAGCTGCTTGCCCTCTTCGGGTTTACTACTGCCCTGGTCCTGTACCTTAGCGACGGCATTACCCATGGAATTACGCCAGCCTCCTGTTCCTAAGGCTTATCGGCAAAACCGGGCGGGACTAGAGGTGTCTTGAGAGGGACTTTTTACGGCACTGCCGCTCCAGCGCCAATTCCACCAGCTCGGTTAGAAGCGCCGCATAACCCAGGCCCGAAGCCTCCCACATTTTGGGGTACATACTGATGGAGGTAAAACCCGGGATCGTATTGATTTCATTGAAGTAGAGCTTTCCTGAGCTTTTATCAAGAAACAGGTCGACTCGCGCCATCCCCTCGCACTCGAGCGCTTCAAACACATCCTGCGCAATCTTCTGCGCTTGAGACATCTCCTGGGCGGTGAGGCCCGCCGGAATCGCCAGTGCAGCGCCATGATCATCCAAGTACTTTGCTTCGTACGAATAGAATTCGTGCGTGGGCGTGACCTCCCCGGCGATGCTCACCCGAGGGGGCTCTCCTGGCTTGCGGCTTTCTAAGGTGGCAAGCTCAATTTCACGGGCAGCAATCCCTTTCTCGATCAATACTTTGGTATCGTATCGAAACGCGTCCTGAAGCGCAGCTTCCAGCAAAGCTGCCTCCTTCACCTTGTGCACGCCAACGCTTGAGCCCATGTTGGCAGGCTTAACAAAAACCGGATAACCCAGCTCACTTGCAACGCGCCCCCGCTCACGCTCGCGCTCAGATTCAGAGAGGCGCTTCCAACGATCCGCCCTCAGCGTGATGAACGGGACAATCGAAATCCCTGCATCACGAGCAAGACGCTTGGAAACTTCTTTGTCCATTCCAGCAGAAGATGCCAAGACCCCGCACCCCACATACGCAACCTCAGCCAGTTCAAAAATTCCCTGGAGCGTTCCATCCTCACATAGTGGACCATGAAGCACGGGAAACACTGCGTCTGCCGTTGTGGCAACCTCACCCGTCCGCAAATCCAAAAAAACAGCCTTGCCCTCTCCGCGAGATGGATCCGGTGACAACACCACTGAACGAGAGTCCGCCGAGCCGACGGCCGGCACTGAGACCGTTGCCCCTTGAGCTTGTCTTTCAGCCACAGAGGCCTCAACCAGGTGCCAGCACCCTTGCTTATCAATCGCGATCGGAATCACCTCAAAACGAGAACGGTCAAGATTTCGGATCACTGAGGCAGCCGATCGAAGCGAAATCTCGTGCTCACCGGACCTTCCACCAAACAACACTGCTACGCGCGTTTTTTTTTGGGCCATTTGAAAAAATCGTAACAGAGCAGAATCCTTGATTCACCCCGAAAAGCACACTAAGTTTGCGATCACATCATCACTGAACTGAGGAGGCTTCATGGTCGGAAAACACCCAGAAAACCACCCCGAGAATCACATCGTCCCAGGCGCGGACATCTGGAGCGCAAGCGACCTTTACCGCAACGCGGTCCAACAGCTTCAAGAGGCTGTCAGCGTCATGAAGTGTGACCCCTACGTTGCAGCTCGTCTTTCAGTTCCTAAGCGTGCACTGATCGTGAGCGTTCCCATTCGCCTCGATGACGGATCCATCAAAGTATTCGAAGGCTACCGCGTTCAACACAATATGACCCTCGGCCCCGGCAAAGGGGGTATTCGCTTTCACCCCGAGGTCACCCTCTCTGAAACTGCCGGACTCGCGATGCTCATGACCTTTAAATGCTCGCTCGTGGGCCTACCACTGGGAGGTGCCAAAGGCGGCATTCGAGTGGACTCAAATCAACTCTCTCGCCAAGAGCATCAGGCCCTGATGCGCCGTTACACCAGCGAGATCAACATGATCATTGGTCCCGATCGCGACATTCCGGCTCCAGATGTCGGCACAGATGCTCAGCACATGGCCTGGATGATGGACACTTTCTCACAGGAGCGCGGCTTTGCCATTCCGGGCGTCGTAACCGGAAAGCCCATCGAAATTGGGGGCTCTCTTGGGCGCGCTGAGTCCACGGGGCGTGGTGTCGTCTACACCACCGTGCATGCCAAGCAGTATCTGGCGGCCAAAGGACGGGGCTCTGCGAGAGTGGACGCTTCGACCACCGTCGCGGTACATGGCTTTGGAAAAGTGGGAGCCATCGCAGCGCTTGAGATTCACCAGATGGGTGCAAAAGTGGTTGCGATCGGCGATGTTTCTGGGGGCCTTTACAACAAGAACGGCCTGAACGTTCCAGAAGTCCATGCCTACTTCCAAAAGAATCGGACCCTGAAAGGCTTCCCTGAGGCTGAAGCCATCTCCGCGCAAGATGTGCTGACACTCCCCGTCGAAGTACTCATGCCCTGCGCGATCGATGGAGTCATCACCGACAAGAACGTGAGTGAGGTCAAAGCCAAAATTATTTCTGAAGGCGCCAACGGCCCAATCACTACGAGCGCCCTGAAAGCTCTTGA
The DNA here is from genome assembly GCA_046317855.1 of Oligoflexia bacterium. Lineage (GTDB taxonomy): Bacteria > Bdellovibrionota > UBA1018 > UBA1018 > UBA1018 > CAIOHW01. The sequence continues at coordinate 2,209 of JBKCVM010000093.1, read as the reverse complement.
GGACAAGGGAACCTTCATCATCCCTGACGTGCTCTGCAACGCGGGGGGAGTCATTGTCTCGTACTTTGAATGGGTCCAGGGTCTCCAAAATTTCTTTTGGAGCGAAAAAGAAGTGAACGCCAAGCTGGCAGAGGTCATGGAGAACGCTTTCAAAAAAGTCGTTGCGATCCGTGATCAGCATGACTGCGGCATGAAAACTGCCGCCCTGATTGCAGGCGTGGACCGCCTGAACAAGGCCATGCTGCTGCGCGGGCTCTTCCCTTAAGGGAAGCCCGCGTGCAACGAATCCAGCTGGACCTCACTCCGTGGGTACGGGCTCCGCAGAGCGGCATCGGTCGTACTGCTTGGCGGTCATTTGAAGCCATCCGAGAGCTGCTTGCTCCCATGCAGATCTCTGTAGCTGGGGTCTCTAGGAGTCGCAGAATTCCGTTCGAACTCTCCACTGAGATTAGACCCATGGGGCTACTCGAGCGGGGCCTGGGAACTCCGCACACCCTGCACCACGCATTTGAACACAGGCTTGCTCCGCTCAAACGCTGCAAGCGCTTACTCTCCATTCATGACTTGTGGACCCTTAGGCCCGGAAACCCGTACCAGTCTAAAAAGTTTCAACAGGTCCAGTCACCCATTCTCAAAAAAGCGATTGAGCGCGCGGATTGGATCACCACTCCCCTTCCCTCCGTATTGGATGAGCTGCATGAGCGCTTTCCTGAAACACGAGGCAGATCCTCTCATGTTCCATGGGCCTCTACCCTAAACCCAAACGCTGCGCCCATCTCGATTGCTCGGGCCGGCTCGCAGCGCCCATTCATATTGACGGTTGCGGTGATCGAAAACCGCAAGAACCTAACCCAACTGGCTCGTGCACTCCAGGGCAACACCGGTCTCGACTGGCTGATCCTTGGAAAACAGGGCTTTGGCGGCGAGATGATTTTGTCACAGATCAAACAGATTTTTCCCGCGCTCATCCATTTGACTGAGGTCTCTGAGGGAGAGTTGGTGTGGGCGTATCAAAATGCTGCAGCCTTGGTGCTCCCCTCGCTGGAAGAGGGTTTTGGACTTCCGGTACTCGAAGCTGCCCAGTTTGGAACCAGGCTCCTGCTCTCAAAAATTTCTGCTTTCACAGACATCGCAGAGACAAGCCCAAATCCAACCGCGCTTTTCTTTGATTCAGAAGCTTCTCTGCGAGAGCTTCTTTTTGAGCTCTCACAAGAAAGGTGCAAGGCCCCGGACTCAAGGCCTCTTGCCCAAGCCTATACCTGGCAACACACAGCTGGGGAGTTTTTACGGATTTACTCAAAACTAGAGTAGCACTTCTCTAGTCAGGTCGAATTCCAAGCTCCTTGAGCTTGAGTTGCAGGCCTTTGCGTGAAAGCCCAAGCGCCTCGGCGGTTCTAGAAATGTTGCCACTCTGACGAACTAGCTCCGCCTCGATCAGCTGACGTTCGACCTGTTGTGTCCTGGCTTTCACTTGCTCTTTAAACGAACGAACTGGCTGCGCGTCTCCCCTAGTGTCTGCATCAGAAAGCAAAGGACGCGCGTCTTGAAGCCTCAGCTCACCTCCTGAGCTTACCAAGACCAGCGACTCCATAAAGTTTTCAAGTTGCCGCAGATTTCCTGGCCACTGCTGGACCTCTAGAGCGGCGACTAGATCCTGAGAAATGCCCTGAACAATTCGATTGGCTCGGATGGTGGCTTGTCTCAAAAAAAACAGAGCCAGCCTCCGAATGTCCACTTTGCGTTCACGAAGCGGAGGAACTCGAATCACTCCGTGGCCATCGGACAAGGCCTGAGTCAAATCAGGAATCAGCCGACCGCCCTTGCGCTTCAAGTTCAGATCCAACGCAGCGATGACCCTTGCCGAAGACCGACGGGTCTTGAGCCCTCCTACCCTCCTAAAAGTTCCTAATTTTAAAAACTGCAGAAGACCTTCTTGGAGCTGGGGCGCAAGCTCTGTGATCCCCTCAAGAAGCAAGGTGCCTCCATCGGCCAGCTCAATCCTTCCAGGCCTAGACACTCCCTCCCCATCTTCTTGCCCATAGAGCTCGACTTCGAGAAGCCGCTCGGAGAGCGCTCCACAGTGGAGCTTGACGAAGGGGCCTTGAACCTTACTCGAAAGCCGATGAATCTCACGAGCCAGCGCCTCCTTACCAGTACCACTCTCTCCCGAAATGAAGAGTGGTGCGTTGGTGGTTGCACACTTCTGCAC
>JBKCVM010000092.1:0-3873 GCA_046317855.1 Oligoflexia bacterium | reverse complement strand
GAGGAGGAGGAGGAGGAGGAGGAGGAGGAGGAGGAAGGGCTCGTTCGCTCGATCTCTTCCCAAAGACTAATGAGTTGTTGTTTGTGGCTCTTTACTGTAGCTCTGGACTTTGTGGCCGGATCGCGGGTAAGCAGCACATTCTTTTTGTAACGCTTGAATGCCTCTTAACTGATCACTCAATGCGTTGATTTGCTGACGCTCAGACCCACACTCCTCCAACTCCATATCGATATTGGCCCTCGCCCAAAGCTCAATACTCAGGTGCTTCTCGCGAAGCTTCTGCCTCTTTACAGCTTTGGCCTCTGCGCGTCGCGACTGCTCGATCGCCAGCGCTTCACGCTCTTTCTCATCGGCCGCTGCCTTTTGGTCGTGCTTTTGTTTTAGGGTTGGACCGATGGCATTCGCTATGTTCGTGATACGCATCGCCTCCTTAGGATCGAGCTTCAGTAACCACTCTAAGGTGTGGTTTAATTGTGCCTTCACGCGCGTCGATTTGTTGGCTGTGAGCATGTTTGCTGACACTGATATGAACAGGTGATCAACCATTGCGAATGTGCGCTCCACCGAATCATTGTTCGGAGGCGTTACTCGCGCGATCGCGATCACCGTAGGATCAGTGGTGTTGAGCACTCCGTCCGGAGCGTACTCCTTTGCGAAGCTGTCAAACACTTTAAGTAACTTCTTCGCGGCAATGCAGCTCATCGCTTCGCACATTTGATTGCTTACGCTCAACCCATTTTGTGTTTGTGAATGGCGATGGGTCCGGTTTGTTCAGATCAGACCAAAGCGAGCCGTTGATCAGCACATTCAAGCTCTTGCCCTCACTCCACTCCACCAAACGCCGTCTGACTGTTGCATAGACCGAGGCATAGACCACATGCTCTTCTCAGAGTCTGTTTTGTTGATGCAGTGATTGAGAGGTCCAATCAAGCCCTCGTGCAAAACGGCGATCAGCCATAGCTGCGATCGACACACTTCTGATTTCAAACCCGCTCTCACGCTTGCTTCGAGTCTGTTGCTCTGTGCCTCTGCATTGGCTTTGTGCCAATCAAAGAAGTGATCAATGTCCAAATCAATGATCTTGATCACTTCTCGCGCGGTGCCGGCTCTGGCGTCTTCGCGCACTCCTCTCACGCGTTTGAGGTAAGTGAGAGGATCCGGTTTGCTGTGCACTCGCGCCCATCTCTGCAAGAGTTTGCCTTGCGCGTGTCCGTAGCGTGATGGTTTGCCGTTTGTCTTCCTGCCCACTGCCCACGTGAAAACTAACACGCGAATGAATGCTATCAGATCGCATGTGCGGTAAGCGGCAGGTGTGAGTGAGACGTTCCCTGGCACTCCCCAATTTGTGACCCATTTTGGTGGTGCCGTCTTTTGCGACGACTTTGAGGTCAGAGGGGTTCTCGGTCAGGGCTTGGAATGCCTGCACGAGCGTGACAGCATCCAATTGTGGGATCCAACTCTCCACTGTTGAATGCACGGGCAATCGCTCAGGAGTTTTGCCGGTAAACACTTGCATGATATCACCCACGATTTGGCGATGCGTTTGGTGCCAACACGCGATCGCGCGCACAACCAACACGCGAGTTTGAACTCATGAGTGTAACGCCCGTCCTTATAAACTGTAGAGCACACAATCGTGAGTTCTCACTCGTGCATTGTGAGTTCAGAACATACCTTGCGGCGTGAAAGAGGCTGCGGGTTTGTTCCCGCATATAAAGCACCTCCATTTCCATGCGCTGTTCTCGAGCTGCTTTCAACAGCACTCGTAACTCTCGAACCTCCTCCTCCGCCTCCTCCTCCTTCGCTCTGGCCTCCACGAGCTGCACGTTTAGGCCTTTGTGATATTGCTTTGTGTTGGTCAGACTCTTCTTTGTTTTATTGACCTGTACTTTGGCCTCTTTGACTTGTAAAACAGCGTCTTCCTCAATCGCTTTGACTTTTTTGCGCGCGCGTTCAGCCACTGCGTTTGCGGCTCGCTTGGCTCTCGTCTCCTCTTCGCCGCGATGCTCAGAGGCAGTTCGTTTTCGCTTTTGATGTCGAACCTGGCGCTTGAGATCGCCGATTTGCTTGGTCTGAGGAAGAGGGCAAGAGCAAACGATTTTGAGATAGAGGTCGTGTTCAAAACGTGCGCGATTTACAGTACTTTGCGTTCGTTATCAGCGCGTAACTAATCACACAAACGCGCGCGTGAGATTAAAGCACATCATGACGATATATCGATCTCGTCACAGCACATACCGCCTCATTCTCCTTCTTCAGGTCCTCTAAAGCAACGTTCTCCTTGTCATTGTCGGACGAGGACTGACCACACAAAACACAGCTTCAAGTAGCAAAATGCACACCACACTACACGCGCGAACGCGCGCACACACACGCGCACACGCGCACACAGGCGCACACACACGCACGCACGTACACAAGCACACGCACAACAACGGATCTAGAGCATTCATACTAGGATTTGGGGGAGGATTTTCTTGGTTGACGCTGCATTAAAATCGAGAACGCGCTTTGAGACCTTTCCTTTCTGTCAGAGGAGAGCGATCATTCAGACTTGACTCACAAACGTAGTTTGAATCGTGCTTACGAGTAAGTATTTTGTGATGTCATCGTGACACCACCCACACACTAAGTCGTCGGGTTTGCTCCCGATTCGCATATAATCAGACGGGTATTTGCGTACGTGTCCTTTGCGGGTCCATTGCTTGTTCTGAGATCGATATTGACTCCCACACCACGTCGCCGCGCAATACCTCAACTCACCGCCTTCCATTGAGCCGCTCACAGCCGCTGCTAACCGCTGCAATTTCGCATTCACACCAGACACGAAACATGTGATCAGGAAGACACTGGCAAAAGCCCAATTCTGGGAAACACTGGGAATTTGTACGTGTCCTCTGTGCACGTGCAGCGGGAGAGGGAAAAGGATATGGTATGAGTACGAACGCACCTTTGATAGCTGGGTTTGTGCAGGGCCAGCACTCACTACATGTACTGAGGCCAACGCGCCTATGGGGATACGCGCTGGTTCCTCCTACACGTCAGCGCACAGAGTCACATCGCTCGCACATTTGCCCGCAAGCCGGAAACGAAGAGTTACGCATGAATTGGAACACGGGACACAAATGGTGATTCAAATCACAGCATATCGTGACGATTGCACGTGTTTCCAGCGAATCACGTTCTGGTCTGCCAAACTCGGTCTGAAAGTTGGGTGCGATTCGGTCTCCTTCCCAAGCTTGGCGTGCTTCACACACGCATCATCACCACCCACCCCCCTCACGAAAAGTGCCTGTCTGGATGTGGGCTATCTGACTATGTACTTTTCTCTCGTGGCCGTGCAGGTTTCCTAGGTACCCCCGGACCCCCTACCACGTGGTGAACGTTTCAGTGCGTTTCCCCTCGCGATCGCCGCTCGCTTGGTTGGTCCCCAACTTGTCGCTGATCAAACTTTGTTCTACTTCGACTTCTGTGCGTGCTGTGGTTTAACCTGTTTTGAATGCTCTTGTTCGTTTAGATCTCTGCATCCTTTGGCTCTTGGTGGACGTCTGATGGCTTCGCCATTGCGTCAGCGCTCAATCGGGGAATCGGTACTTTGTTGCAATGTACTTTGCGACTTTGTTTATCTCTGAACAGTCTTGTGGTTTCTTTACTTTGTAGGACGCTGTAGATTTGACATCAGACGATGCTGCTGTAAGTGCCGCATCTGAGAAAGGTTTGTAGTTGTTTATGTGTGCTTCATACGCTTGCTTTCATTTGAGAGTTGCGCCTATGCTTGTTTGTAGTCGACACGAACGTGTATCTGCAGTATTCGGCGGGCGATAAAAAGGATTCGGTGGTTCTGAAAAAAGAGGATGTCGAGCTGCTGAACAC
>JBKCVM010000091.1:0-18143 GCA_046317855.1 Oligoflexia bacterium | reverse complement strand
GTAATGATCACCAAAGTTGTGGTTCTGCTCAGGGTCCAGCACTTCGAGCAGCGCCGACGAAGGATCACCCCTAAAGTCCATGCTCATCTTGTCGACTTCGTCGAGCAGAAACACTGGATTTGAAGAGTCAGCCTTTTTAAGAGATTGAATAATTTTACCCGGGAGCGCACCCACGTAAGTGCGGCGATGCCCGCGAATCTCGGCTTCATCCCTCACTCCGCCCAACGAGCACCGAACAAACTTTTTGTTCAGAGACTTTGCAATCGACTTGGCAAGCGAAGTCTTACCCACTCCCGGAGGACCAGCAAAACAGAGGATCTGACCTTTGGAGTTATTGGTGCGAACCCTAACGGCAAGGTACTCAAGGATGCGCTCCTTGACCTCTTCGAGGCCATAGTGGTCCTCGTCGAGAACTTCGTGGGCAACCTTGAGGTCATTGCGGTCCTGGGTCATCTCGCCCCACGGGAGAGTGATGATCCAGTCAATATAATTGCGCACCACGGTGGCTTCAGCCGACATCGGCGACATCATCTTGAGCTTTTTAAGCTCCTTGGTGACTTTTTCACGGGCCTCTTTGCTCAGGTTCTTTCCACGGATCTGTTTTTCAAGAGCCTGGATCTCGGCCTTAAATTCGTCTTTTTCACCGAGTTCCTTCTGGATCGCCTGCATCTGCTCATTGAGGTAGTACTCCTTTTGCGAGCGCTCCATCTGCTTCTTGACCCGGGAACGGATCCGACGCTCCACCTGCAGAATCTCGATCTCCCCCTGCATGAGCTGCAGTAACTTCTCGAGACGCTTAGATACGGCCGGGATTTCGAGGATTTCTTGCTTATCCTCAAGCTTGAGACTCAAATGAGCCACGACCAGATCAGCTAGCCTGGAGGGTTCTTCGATCGTGTTCACGCTCATCAGCATCTCGGGAGGGATGCGCTTGTTGAGCTTAACGTAGTTTTCGAAGGTGGCCTTAAGCGAACGCACGAGAGCCTCGAGCTCGCTTCCGGACTCAGAGGCATCGGCGAGTTCCTCGACCTCAGCCTCGATCATCCTTTCGGTCTCGACGTAGTTCAGGATCCGAGCCCGCTTTCGCCCTTCGATCAGTACCTTCACCGTGTTGTCCGGAAGGCGGAGAATCTGCAGGATTGTCCCCAAAGTACCCACAGTGAAAATGTCTTTTTCACCCGGAGTGACCGTGGTCGCCTGCTTTTGGGCCACCAGAAAGAGGTCGATCTTCTTGTTTACGCACTCTTCGAGCGCGTTGATGGATTTTTCTCGCCCAACGAACAGCGGGACCACCATATTTGGAAAGATGATCACATCACGCAGCGGAAGAAGTGGAACTTTCACTTTACCCGAAGCACTGGAAGAGGACTTCTTTTCTTTTGCCGACTGCGACGCATTTGCCATCGTTAAACGCCTCCTACTTCCAATTTGACCACAGTTGTTTTGGCAAATGGAAGGACGGATGCAGCGAAAATGGCAATCCCCAACCGCTCCGGTCGGCGATGCGGCGCGTTTTAGGCGCTCTCGGCTTTTTGAGAAGCCGTCATTCGGGTCAACTGAGCCGGACTGCCATCGGCATGCAGAAGCTTAGGTCGCTCACCCCGCAGAACCGTTCCTTCGGTCACAATGCACTTTTTGACCTCGTTCATGGCAGGAAGGTCGTACATCACCTCAAGCATCGACTGCTCCAAAATAGCGCGAAGGCCGCGAGCCCCCGTGTTGCGCTTGATGGCCTCTTTGGCGATTGCCGTCAAAGCAGTTGGCTCAAACTCAAGCGTAACTCCATCATACTCGAAAAGCTTGGAGTACTGCTTGGTGAGAGCATTCTTTGGGCGCGTCAAAATATCGATCAGAGCAGCCTCGTCGAGCTCTTCAAGCGTTGCAATGACGGGCAAGCGTCCAATGAATTCTGGAATCAGGCCAAACCGCGTCAAATCTTCAGGCTCCACTTGAGCGATCAACGACGAGACGTTCTCCTCAGTTTTTGAGCTGATGTTAGCCGCAAGCCCCATGCTGCGTTTACCCTTGCGCATGGAGACAATTTTATCGAGACCCACGAACGCTCCACCGCAGATGAACAGAATGTTCGAAGTATCCACTTGAACAAACTCTTGCTGCGGGTGCTTTCGGCCGCCCTTGGGAGGTACATTGGCGATCGTGCCCTCAATGATCTTGAGTAGCGCTTGCTGGACCCCTTCGCCGCTGACGTCTCGGGTGATCGAGGGATTTTCACTCTTACGGGAGATCTTATCGACTTCGTCGATGTAAACGATCCCGCGCTGCGCGCGCTCTACGTTACTGTCACAGTTCTGAAGTAGATTGAGAATGATATTCTCTACGTCTTCACCGACATACCCTGCTTCAGTGAGCGTGGTCGCATCTGCCATCGCAAACGGAACATTGAGCAACCGCGCCAGGGTTTGAGCCAAGAGCGTTTTACCCGAGCCCGTAGGACCAATCAAAAGGATGTTACTCTTTTGAAGCTCGACCGCACCCTCTCGAGATTTCTTGTTCTCGCCTTGATGATGAATCCGCTTGTAGTGGTTATAAACTGCCACTGAAAGAACGCGTTTTGCGCGCTCTTGTCCAATCACATAATCATCCAAGATCGTTTTGATTTCAGAGGGCTTGGGGATTTTCTCTGAAGAGCGGGCGGGACCTTCTTTTTGGCCCTCTTCGGCAATGATGTCGTTACAAAGCTCAATACACTCATCGCAGATATAGACGGTCGGACCGGCGATCAGCTTCTTGACTTCTCGCTGGTTTTTTCCGCAGAAGGAGCAACAGAGATTTCCAAAGCCATCACCGTATTTTTTGCTATCCATCCGTTAGGCCCCCCGCTTTTCGACCACTTTATCGATCAATCCGTACTCTACAGCCTCTTTTCCGCTCAAATAGTTATCGCGGTCAGTATCCTTGATGATCCGATCCATGTTCTGGCCGGTGTGTCGCACCAGGATCTGATTCAACCGCTCTTTGAGGTAAAGAATCTCTCGCGCCTGGATCTCGATATCAGAGGCCTGCCCCCGTGCTCCACCCAGAGGCTGGTGGATCATGATCCTGCTGTGAGGTAGACTGTAGCGCTTACCCTTGGTCCCTGCAGTGAGGAGCAGCGCACCCATACTGGCCGCAAGTCCCACACAGTAAGTGGCGACATCACACTTAATGAATTGCATGATGTCGTAGATTCCAAGCCCTGCAGTTACAGAACCTCCGGGCGAATTAATGTAGAGATGGATGTCCTTATCTGGATCAGAGCTTTCCAGAAACATCATTTGGGCCATCAGAAGATTGGCCACCGTGTCATTGACCTCAGTCCCGAGAAAAACAATTCGATCCAGGAGGAGTCTCGAATAAATGTCGTACTGCCTCTCCCCACGCGCAGTCTGCTCAATCACGATGGGGTTGGGAATATAATCTGATGCCAGCGGTTCATGAACATTGAACCCGACAAGCTGGGGCTGAATCAGGCTGGATGGGATTTTCTTTTGAGTCGAAATGATCATGACGCTTTCCTGTGAGTTACTCCGTTAGAACAAAGTATACACATCCCCGGTTTATGATGCACCGTGCTAAATCTATTTTTAAGTCAGACGCCCGTTAGTACTCTACCGTCGAGGAGTCGTCGCTTGCCTCACTGCCTTCCATATCGGCATTGATGGTCTCAAGGTAAACCAGCATTGCAGCTCTTAGCTGCTCGAGAGACAGACTAGAAAGGTCTTCTTGCTGAGCAGAACGACCGCTCAAGGAAAGCATTTCAGAAACTTCTGACTTAATCGACTCTTCAGCAAGGCCGCTGATGGCGCTAATCGACCGGATGAGCTCCTCGCCAGAAGGATTGTTCCCTTCTAGCTCAGCTTGCGAGCTGACCATTTCAGCTTTCAGATTGCTTCCCACAGAAGGTGCCCCCCACCTGACCTGAGTATAGAAACCGTCATTTCAAAGGAGCAACTTTTAATTTGAGTTAGCGATCGCTTTTTTGAGAGCCCTGCGTCAGCAATCCCACACCTAACCCAGCCCCGATTCCAACCCCCATTAAAATGAGCAGCGCACCCAGAGCCTTCATCAGACCAAAAGTTTCAGAAAAAACAAAAAGGCCCAGTAACGCACCCGCTACGGGCTGAACAAAAAGAGTCAGAGCGGCACTCGAGACATCTGTGCTTTTTAAGGCCTTGATCCAATAAAGGTAGGTCACGGTGGATCCCAGGGGCCCAAGCCAGAGCAAGGCCAGCCAATGCCGGAGCCCCAGAATAGAAAGATCTGGCACCCCCCCCACAACCATCACCACTCCAGAAAGGATGATGAACCCCAGAGTCAAACTCGTCCCAAAGATCGGAAGCGTTGCGTAGCGAGGACTCAGGATCCGCGCAAAGATGGAATAGGCCCCCTCGCCCACCAAAGAAAAGACAATGATCAAATTTCCGACAAATGAAGTGTGAGATAGCCACGTCGACAGGGGCCGATGTACCAAACCCGAAAGAAAAAAAAGACCACTGAGTGAAAACGCAAGAGACACCCAGCCTCGCGCATTGAACTTCTCCTTAAGGAAGACTGCAGCCAGCCCCACGGTGACCAGAGGCTCAAGCGCAATGAGAATGGCGTTGTCGACAGCCCCCGTACGAGTAAGACCGGTGAGGGCCACGAGCGGAGCAAAGCAAAATGCAGAAAAACCCATCCCCAACACCAGAAGCCAATCCCGTGTGGGGAGGCGCCAAGCAAAGAACTTCTGTGGCCTGCCTAAACCAGCAGCCCACCAAAAAATAACAAAGGCCAGGGTTGCGGAGAAATACCTGAGCCAGGCGACCTGATGAGCATGAAAGCGCTCGAGCAGGATTTTTGACATCATGGGATTGGCAGCCCACAGCAAGTTGCAGCCTACGAGCGCGAGCCAGGTGGTACGGGGTATTGGGGCGCTTGATGCTGTTGATTTTGGGGGTTCTAGCGCGCGCGACACTGTGTAACACTGCATGTCATGAGCTCCACACAGAAACAACCCACGTCTTTGCCAAAACCAGCGCGCGATTCGTCAGTCACCATGACTGAGATTGTGCTTCCCACACACGCAAACGCACTGGGATCGATCTTTGGTGGCCAGGTCATGTCCTGGATCGATATTGCTGCGGCCATCGCAGCCGGTCGCCACGCTCGCAAAGTAGTCGTCACCGCCTCGATCGATGCACTTCACTTTGTAGCGCCCATTAAGGTAGGCCACGTGGTGCACATCAAGGCGATGGTCAATTTTGCCTCACGCACTTCGATGGAAGTGGGGGTGAGGGTAGATTCAGAAGACCCCATCACCGGTGAGAGTCACCACACTGCAAAGGCCTACTTAACCTTCGTGGCGCTTGACCAACACGGACGGCCAACTCCGGTCCCCCAGATTGTGGCCGAGACGCCTGAAGAAAAACGAAGGTACGATGAGGCAAAGAAGCGGCGCGAGGCCCGAGTGAGGCTTGCCCAAGAATTGAAACCCAAAGCCTAAATAAAGACCATCGAGACGAACCCGAGACAAACGTGAGGCGAACATGAAAAAGCGGCTCTTGCTTTTTCGTCATGGCGAAACTGATTTCAACCGCGAGCACCGCTTTCAAGGGCACCTCGATGTGCCCTTGAACGATGAAGGCAGGCGCCAGGCAGCCCGTTTGACCGAACCCCTGAGACGATTGGGCTGCCAAGAAATTCTAAGCTCGGACCTGTCGCGTGCCACTGAGACTGCCCAGATTGCCGGAGGCCCCCTCGGGATTCGGGTTGTACGGACCAAGGGCCTACGAGAAGCGTTTTTGGGCGAGGCTCAGGGCCTGACCGTAGAAGAAATTGAAGCACGCTATGGAAGCACGCTCGTGTCACGATGGAAATCACCTTACACCTCAGATGCAGATGTTTCGTACCCAGGGGGTGAGACCGGTAGCCAAGTGCTTGAGCGCGTGCTTCGGTCGCTGGGCGAGCACCTCCAGACCACTCGAGCTCAGTGCATCGGAATCTCAACACACGGTGGAGTAATTCGAAGGACAGTCAGGTCCCTTTTACCGGTCCTCCCCGGGCAAGAGGCTGCCCCCATCCCGATTCCTAACGGAATCCTCTATACGCTCCAATGGGATCGCCACTCGGAAAAACTAACCCTAATCCCGTACTCCATTTTTAAAGGCGAGTTCTGACTTCCCAAACGAGCGGAAAGGACTTTTTCGTAGTGGTAGCACGAAGGTACTCCACACCACTGGATCCCCCCGTTCCCTTCTTGAAGCCGATCACCCGCTCCACCACACGAACATGATGTTCGCGCCAGAGTCCTAGGTACTGATCAAGCTCCACGAGCGACTCAGTCAAAAGATAAAGCGGCAGATTCTCCTGCGGCTTTCGGTAAAGAATGACCAGGGCCTGCATGATTTTTTCGCAGACTGCCTCGTCACCTGCCCGTTCTTTTTCTGATGCGCCCGTAGGAATATCGAACCCCAGGCCCTGAAGCAGGTCGTAAAAATTCGATCGAAGATCAGGGGCATCGAGCCGAGCTTGAAGGATCGCCTGTAAATCAGGACGATTCTTAAAAAACTGCAGATAGCGTGGCTCTTTGAGCCCCGTCATAAACTCGACCTCCCTAAACTGCATCGACTGGAAGCCGCTGGCCGGAGTGAGTCGATCACGGAATTCTAGAAACTCCACGGGCTGCATCGTTTCAAGTATGTGAATCTGGTGAACCAGAACCTTCATCACTTCAACACAGCGATGAATGAAGTGTCGGGCACGAAGTACTTCGAGCCTTTTCATGTGAGCCATAGCGGAGTCTAGTTCATGGATGATGAGCTTGAACCAAAGCTCATAGGCCTGGTGGATAATGATAAACAAAAGTTCATCGTGATGGGGCGGCTCGCTCTGGCGCTGCTGAAGCGAAAGAAGTTCAGGCACCTTGAGATAGTCGTTATAAGTCATCTCCAAAGAGCCGTAGACGCGTGGTTCGTTCATGATTTCCCTCGCTGATGGATGCCGATCTGATTTGAAACAAAAGCAGGAATGGCCTCAGGATCGGTAAAAAGCCAATCGACGACTCCAGGACCAGTCGATTGGGGGATCGCTTCGTGTTGCCGGAGGTGTGCAGCCACAGCTGCTGCTGAATTGACCACCTGCCAACCGGGAAGCGCTTTTTCGAACGCTAGCTGAATCCACGGATAATGGGTGCAGCCTAGCAGAGCAACACCTGAAGAGTACGCCATGCGATGAGGCTTCACGTACTCCTCAATGGTCTGGTGTAAAACAGGATGGTCTGTCCACCCTTCTTCGATCATCGGAACCAGAAGCGGGCAGGCCTGTTCGATCACATTGAGCTGAAGCGCTTCCAATTTTTTTCTGTACGCCCCACTCCTCACTGTTGCTCGAGTGGCAAGAACCAGGACCGGAGCAGCTGGATCAGCCAACTGCTGGTGAGCCTCCAGAGCAGCTCTCACTCCCGGGATGACCACTCCAACCACGCGAACTTCTGGGCCGCAGGCCGCCTGGATTTCAGGAAGCGCCAGACTTGAAGCCGTATTGCAGGCCACTACCACGACCTCCACTCCAAGCTGTCGAAGGGTTTGAGCGCAATCAGCTGAAAGCTTTCGAACTTGCGACGGACTCTTTGCTCCATAAGGCACGTGAGCCGTATCACCCAGGTAAACAAAGTGCTCGGCACCGAACTCTCTACGGAGCTCCGCAAGGACGGTCACTCCGCCCACGCCAGAATCAAAAACTCCGATTTTCACGACGTTTTAGAAGCTTTTTTTGAGTTGATTCGATTCATTGCGTCCGCAAGGTGCAAAGCCGACTCAGCCTCGATCTCCTTGTGAAGAGAGTTTCCGTGAGCGTCGATCGTGACCACTACGGGAAACTTATCGACTTTCAGCTCCCAAATCGCCTCGGGACTTCCAAACTTCTCCAGTAAATGCACCCCTTGGACCTCTTGAATACATTCGGCCAGTACCTGGGCGGCTCCACCCACTGCATGAAAGTAGACGCAACCAAATCTCTGGCAAGCCTGGCGCGTCTTTTCGCCCATGCCTCCCTTGCCGATCACTCCCCGTAGCCCATGCTTTTCAATGATTGAGGCCTGATAAGGCTCCTCTCGACTTGAGGTGGTTGGACCGGCTGCAGTCACCACCCACTTGCCCTTTTTTTTGAGGACCACCGGCCCGCAATGATAAATGATCTGGTCGCTCAAGCTCACTGGAGGAGTATTGCCCTCATGTAACCACTTATGAACGGCATCGCGTCCGGTCAAAACCAACCCTGAAATTTCGACCATGTCCCCCACCTTGAGGGATCGGATTTTTTCTTCGGTAAACGGTGCTTTGAGTTCAATCATCTGAAATTCTCCCTTTCAGCGCCGCTCAATAGAGCCACTTCTGAATTTCACCACTGGCTAACACTTTTGCTCCTTGTCGCCGGAAAGCCCAACACATGTAGCTCACGGTTACGAAATACGATGCAGGGACACGGTTGAGGGTACCGATCTTGACTCCCATCAGCGTGGTCTTTCCGCCAAATCCCATGGGACCGATTCCTAAAGTGTTGGCTTCGGTAAGACATTCTTCTTCGAGTCCGGCAAGTGTCGAATCCGGATGAGTGTCCTTCATTCGACGCAGAAACTGCTCCTTGCTGGCCAGATAGCCCGTGGCCCGATCACCCCCAATGATCACACCGAGGACCCCGGGTCCGCATCCTTTACCCTGCGCCTGCTGAACCGCGTCGAGGATGCATTTCTTTACTCCGGCCAGGTCGCGGCTTGCTCCAAGCCTGGAGTCCGGAAGACTATACTGAGCGCCCACATTCTCGCAGCCTCCCCCCTTAAGAATGAGCCTGATGTCCATGAAGTCTTTTTTCCAGGGTTCCAAATGGAGAGTCGGCGTCCCAGGACCAATGTTGATGCCGCTGTTAGCGCCAGTGACACTATCAACCGAGTTCTGACGAAGATAACCCTTCTGGGTAGCCACGATCACTGCCTTGCGAATGACCTTCTGAAGGTCCTGGTAATCCCACTTTTGTGGAAAGTGACCAAAGAACAGAATCGACCCCGTGTCTTGGCAGAGCGGCTGGCTCTTCTTTTTTGCAAGCTCGATGTTTTTCTGGATGATCTTCAGTGCATACTCTCCGCGAGACTCTTTGGCTTCGCGCTCCAGACCTTCAACCACGGCATCAACGACGTCTTGAGGCAGCTCGGCTGAGGTCTTTCGTATCAGCTCAACAAAGGTAGTCAGTAGGTTGCCCGCCAGGCGATTGGCTGGGCGTCTAGAACGTTTTTTTGGGCTCATGAACGGGTTTTAACCAAGGTTCAAGACTTGGTCCACCTCTGGCCTACGAAAAGTGAAGGCCCCTACAAGAATCGGACATGCTAGACTTCGAGTCGTGGGCCCGTCGGTCGTTTTTTTCAACATCAACGAGCAGCTCCGCCTGACTCGAGAAGGCCTCTGGCTCTCAAACGGTGCTGAGATCACTCACGAAGCCACCGTACGCGCTTTTTTTAGGTTCTTGAATCAGTCTCCCGACGGGCAGTGGTGGATCAAAATCGGCCATGAAGAAAAATCCGTTTTGCTCGAGGACACTCCCACTTTTGTTCAGCGCATCACCGGATCGCCTGAACAAGGCTACCAGATCCACCTTCTGCACGATGCGACAGACCGCTCAGAGCCGCTCCGTGCTGAGACTCTGCGTTATTCTCCAGGACGGTTAGTTTGCCTTACCGAGAGAGGCTGGGAGGCTAGGTTTTTGAGGGCTCCCTATTATGAAATTCTCCAACATCTCAAAAAAGATGCAGCCGGGTACTCAATTGAAATCCAAGGTAGAAGAATCCAACTCCAATCTCCGGACTCAAAACCCTAGCTCGGTCGCCTCACCCAGAGCAGAACCAAAAAGGGAGAGAGCAAACAGAAAAAGATGACCCCTACGAGGACTCGAATATCGCCGACGGGAAGATGCTCGAAATTCATTCCAAAAAAACCCGTCACAAACGTGAGTGGAAGAAACACGACCGAAAACGCTGTCAGTCTAGCCATTGTTTGATTCGACGCCAGAGTCGCTGCCACCGCGTAGCTTTCTCGAATTGAAAAAATCTCTTCGAGCGAAAGGTCAATTTTTTCGACATGGAGTTGGAACTGGTCTTTGACTGAACGGAACTGTAATCGATCCACCTTACACGCCAGCTCCGATCTTCCGTCTTGAACTGACCTCAGATAATCCACCTGTGGCGCCATCAGGCGCCTGAGCCTTTTGAGCGCCATCTTAAGATGGTGAAGCTTTTCAATCTGACCGGACCTCAGTTGACCTGTGATTTCATCGTCCAGGATCTCGAGCTGCTCCTGCGCCTGCCCCAAAGCCTTGGAGTTCTGATTGATCATGGCATCCATCAGCATCATCCAGAGACCTGCAGGTCCTTTTCCAATCGGAAAAAGGTCTGGCCGCGAGCTCCAGGCTGCCGCAAGCTGATCGAGGGGAGCGATTTGCCCCTGGTGCACTGTGACGCACCATTTTGGAGTAAGAAAAGCATGAAGCTCTGAAAACTCGAAACCCTGGGTGTCATTCATCACGGCACCGTGACAAACCCAGAACGAATGACCCTCAAAAAGCTCAAGTTTTGCCCGTTGATCAAACTGCCTACAGTCTTGAATGGCGTGTTCGCTAAATCCAAAACTTTTCTGAAGCTCTTCTAGATCGACGGAGTAAGGAGCTTCCAGATCTAGCCAGCCACATACCACTTCAGATGACCCCAACAACTGATCGAGCGGCTCCACCCATTCGGATTGCTCAGTCGCTGTCCGCCCATCCTTAAACCGGACCCAGAATCTCGTGCGATCCATCAGCCATGCCCTCCCATTAAAAACGGCTGGGACATGAACTCAAAATCACGGGTCGAAGAGTTGCGGGTAAAAAACTCAAACGTTTCAGCCCAAACCACTTCAGGGTCAGTCATTGTAAAAAGCTTCTTTCGATATTCGTGACACCCTGGAAAACCGGCAGAATACCAAGCCAAGAACTTGCGGGCATGGATCATGGCCATGCGGGCCGAAAACGATGCCTCCAAAAGCTCACGCTGGTCGCGCATGAGCTGAAGATAATGTTCAATGGACGGCTTCTGAGGTTCGATTCCTTTGAGGACCGACTCGGCCTGTTCAAAAATGAAAGGGTTTCGAAGGGCCCCCCTTCCAATCAAAACAGCATCCACACCATAGTCTTTGTAGCGGCGCACGGCATCTTCACCAGTTGTGATGTCTCCGTTTCCGATGATCGGGAGAGTGCTTTTTGCCTTGATGTCACCGATGAAATCCCAGTCCGCCTCACCGCTATAGCCCTGCGCCCGCGTCCGGCCATGAATGGCCACCCAGGCCACGCCGGCATCAGCAGCCACTCGGACCACCTCTAGCGCGTTACGTGAATGAGCATCCCAACCGGTGCGGATCTTGATGGTCACCGGAATCCTGACCGACTCAACCATGGCTTTGAGAATCCTCGAAAGTCCAATTGGGTCACGGCACATCGCGGAGCCTGCCCCCTTCTTGACCACCTTGGGCACTGGACAGCCCATATTCAGATCAACGAAATCCGCGCCCAGTTTCTCGACGTACTGACAGGCCTTCACTAAATGATCTTTGTCCTCTCCAAAGATCTGCAGGCCCACGCGACGTTCCTCTTCATGGAACTTCAGGAGTTCTAAAGTCTTTGCTCCAGCGTACTCGATGCCTGTCGCTGACACGAGTTCCGAAACCACAAGAGCGCTGCGATGCCTGCGCATCAGGCGACGAAACGGAGAGTTCGTGATCCCAGCCATGGGAGCAAGAATGAACGGATGGTCGACTTCAAAGGGGCCTAGCTTCATGCGGGCCAACTACTTTTTGAGGGCTTCGATCTCGTCGATTTCCTTGGGCGCATCGACCGTGAGGTTCTCACAGCCAGAGGCAGTGACCAGGATGTCATCTTCGATGCGGATCCCGATCTTCTGGAACTCGGCGGGCACGGCAGTATCTCCAGGCTGCGAATAGAACCCGGGCTCGATAGTAAAGCACATTCCGGGCTCTAAGACGCGGGGTTCGCCGTTTTTAAGGTAGAGGCCCACGTCGTGGACGTCCATTCCAAGCCAGTGCGAAGTGTTGTGAGGATAAAATCTGCGATGACCCGCCATCTTAAAGATCTCGGCTGAATCCCCCTTAAGAAGCCCCAGGGAGAGAAGCCCATCGATCAATGATTGGCACACGAAACGATGGATCTCTGGGAGCCTTACTCCCGGCCGAGTCATTGCGATCGCCTGCTTTTGAATCTTAAGGACCAGCGAGTATGCTTTGGCCTGGGCATCAGTAAAACGCCTGCCCACTGGAAAAGTCCGAGTGATGTCTGAAGTATAGTAGTCAAACTCGGCCCCGGCATCGATCAAGAGCAAATCGCCGTCTTTAAGAGGCTCATTATTTGACCGGTAATGCAGACAAGTCGCATTCTTGCCGCCGGCAATGATACTCCCGTAGCCGACGCGTTGCGCGCCCTGACGGCGAAACGAATAATCCACCATCGCTTCGACTTCATACTCATTCATTCCAGGGCGGACTTCGCGCATCGCAGTTCTGTGCGCCTCTGCGGTGATCTTGCAGGCCCGGCGCAGCAGCGCAACTTCTTCGTCCGACTTGAAAAGCCGCATCTCTCCTACCACTTCATTGGGATCAAGCACGGGCGGCAGTGACTTTCCGCTGCGGCCGAGGCTCCTGCGCTGGGTCTCCATGCTTTCAAGCACTAGCCGATCCTGGGCAGTGTGCAGACCCATGCGGTAGTAGATCTTTTCAGCTCCCTTCAATAGATCTGGTAGCCGACGTGGAAGCTCGTCGATCGTGTAAGCTTCGTCCGCACCAAAGATTTTACGCGCCCCTTCGGTGCCGTAGCGCTCGCCTTCCCACATTTCTTTTTCGACATCGCGGGCGCGCACGAAGAGCACCATTGATCCAGTGGGAGTGATGACTAAAAAACTCTCAGGCTCGTCAAAACCGCAAAGGTATTGAAAGTTACTTTCTTGTCTGAAGGGAAAGTGGACATCGGGGTTTCGAAGCACCTCCTCGCTGGCAGGAAAGAGAAAGACTGATCCGGGCGCCTTTTTGAGAAGGGTTTCGCGGCGTTGCTTGAAATACGAAGGTACGTGTGAGAGCAGCATGTCGAGGCATGTAGCATGGCGCTTTCACCGGTAAAAGGTATCGTTTTTGATCTCGACGGGACGCTCGTCGACTCGCTGCCTACCACTTTCGAAGCCTTTAACCACGGCATCGTAAAGTGCGGCGGACGGCCCCATTCTCCTTCAGAAATCATGGGTTATTTTGGCGCAGGAGAAGGAGAAATCTTTGCCCAGATCTTGGGACGCGACCGCGCTCAAGAAGCCTATGCTGCCAGCCGCAGCTATCTGGACCAAAACCTGGACCGAGTCCCCCTCCATGAAGGCGTAGAAGAACTTTTGAACTCGCTCCAAAGCAGGGGAATCCCGATTTCAATTGTGACTGGGAGAAGCTGGAATACGACTGAAGTCATCCTCAAACACCACTCGCTCTTGGAGCGATTTGTGACGATCATTGCCAACGACCATGTTGAAAAGCCCAAACCCTCGCCGCTGGGCATTCAACTTGCCCTTTCAAGAATGCAGATTGATCCAAACCAGGCCATCTACGTAGGAGATTCTCATGTGGACATTCTTGCAGCGCGCGCGGCGGGCTCCCGGGCAGTGGCCGCTCTGTGGGATCGGATTGCGTCGCGAGAGGCCCTAGCAATTCATGCCCCCCACCACTGGGCTCTGCATCCTTTAGAACTGATAGACCTTTTGGAGTTACAGTTTCCGTGAACCTGAGGGTGCGCCAGCGAATTCAGGCTACACTGATTGTTCTGCTGGCTGCAGGACTGATTGGAGGAACCAAAATGAAAACTGAAATCGCCATTCTCGCAGGAGGCTGCTTTTGGGGAATGGAAGACATCCTCCGTCAGCACCCCGGCGTTCTTGAGACAGAAGTAGGCTACACTGGGGGCCTCACTGAGAACCCAAAGTACCCCGACGTCAAAAAGGGAACTACCGGCCATGCTGAAGCCATCCGGATTGTCTTCGATCCCTCTAAGACCACTTACCGCTCCCTGCTGGAGCTTTTCTTCAAAATGCATGATCCAACCACATTAAATCGCCAGGGAAACGATATTGGATCGCAGTATCGCTCGGCGATTTTCTTTAACAATGATGCTCAAAAAAAGGTCGCAGACGAGGTCAAGAAGTCAGTAGAGGCATCAGGCAAATGGAAAAAACCACTCGTTACCGAAATCACCCGGGCCTCGCGGTTTTACCCAGCTGAGGACTACCACCAGGACTATCTCGTCAAGAATCCGGGTGGCTACACTTGCCATTATGTTAGGGAGTAGGCGGAAAGAGCTCGAGTACTTGCGCTAAAAGCACTGGATCAAACGCCCCGGGACGCGCGCGCTTGGCCAGGTGCTCACGCTGCTCTTTTACCCAGTCGAGCATCGCCCTGCGCGGACGCCCGGGCACGACCGCTGACCATCGATCGATGGCATCGGCCATCGCTAGAATCTGAGCCTCTTTCGAGATTCTGGATCCAGCCTTTCCATCCGGACCGCCGAGCCCATCAAAGCGCTCGTAATGCTCTGCGATCGCCCGCGTGACCTCTTGCGGAAGCAAGATCTTGCGCTTGCGAATCACCTCGAGTGTTGCAGCAATTTGGGCTGCAATTTGGGCTGCACCTTCGCTTTGTGGGGCCGAGCCCACCTCATGCAGCAGCCCAGCGAGCGCAAGATGCTCAGGCTTGGCTTTTCCGGTCCCCAGCGCAATGAGAGCTGCAATCGTCGAGACATTACTTGCGTGCGCGTAGGCATCAGCCCCCTCGTCAGAGAGCTCAAGAATCCGCTGGTAACAGGAGGCCGATGCTGTGCCCTGCAAATAGCTTGCGATGATGTCACTGGCCTGGGTCATTGCGGCACGCCCCTCGGAGAATGTCGCCTCCTGCTCAAGCTCAACCATCACCCCGGCCAACAACTCCCGAACTGAAGCAGCGCGCTTTTCTAGCGCTTCCGGGGTCAAGCCCGCCGATTCGAGCCCTTTAAGCCTTCGGGCCGCGTAAAGGTGATAGGCTTTCATTTGGTCAGCGGGGACGTGAATCGAGCGAAAGCCATGGTTCTTCAACTTTTCGATACGCTCCCGACCCATGGATTGGCCCGCATGGCTCATCCGAATATATCTGTCATTTCCTGGGAGGTAGATCGCAGTATCAAAATCCAGAGCCTCGTCTGGAGAAATATCCATGAGCCGCGCTGGACGGTAGACTGTCGTGCCGCGCGCTTTTGCAAGCGCCTCAGACATCGCCCGATGAAGCAACTTTTCATCTACAGTTAGACTGAAAGTGTCCGTATAGCCGTTCTTAATATAAGTTCGCCGGTCGAAGTTTGGAATTCCGTCCGTAATGAAGAAGATCGGAGCGGATTGAAACTGTGACCTCAAAAATTGAGCCGCTTCCATAGGTGGAGGATCGGTCATCTCATTTCCACAAAAAACGGCGACCGGTTCTTGTTCAGGTGGCGACTCCAGAATCGCCACCAACTGGTCCGGGGCAAATACTTGCTCCTCGCAGCCATTGAGAAACTGAGAGAGCCTTGCCCTACTCTCACGCGTCAAGCCACAGGTGATGACCGAAGGATTCTGCAAGTTAAACCTCCCGACCGATCAAGCCGGCTTTATAGCGGCAAGCTTTTCGCGGAGCGTCTCTGTCTTAAAAGGCTTCAAAATATACTGACTCACTCCTGCCGCAATGGCCTCAGCAATTTGACTCTTTTCAGTCTCAGCAGTGACCATGACAAAAGGGGTACTGCCTAGCCGACTATCTTTGCGGAGGCGCTTCAAAAGATCCAAGCCCGAGCAGTTAGGCATATTCCAGTCGGAGATCACCAAGCCATACGGGACTGTTGCACCCGATATCAGCTCCCAAGCGGCAACGCCATCGGCTGCCTCAGAGAGGTTACTAAAGCCAAGCTCTTTGCAGGCCTTCATCACAACCTTACGCATCGTCGACATGTCATCCACGACAAGCACTGAAACACTAGAGTCGATCATGAGCTCCTCCTTTTTCGAAAGAAATTTGAATCTGAAATTCATCATCGCTCGGGGTGATAAATGGCAGCACCACCACTTTGCCTTCAGGGGTCAGCGGCCGAGCTTCGATTCCCTTACCTTTCAAAATAGTGGGGATGGCCATCTGCACGTTTCCGTAGCCAGCCGCATTGATTTGCCGCTTTGCCGAACCAAAAATAATATTGAGAAGCTCCGCTACTCCGTCCTCGAGCTCTCGAGTCATTTCGTGGCAATCCTCGCCCAGCATGTTGGACATCACTTTAAGAAAAAGTCTCTCCGGAAAACACAACGTCACACTGGCACGAACACCTTCGCCGGTCAGTCCAATCACTGCCGCGATCCCTGGGTCCGGCGAAGTCACTGCCGGCTGAAAAAAGGGCTTGCCTGGCCGCGCCTCGGTTGAGCACTGGACCTTAAGCGTCTCCAGGGTGCCATCTACGAAAGGCTTGAAGAACTCTACATTCATTGCCCTCAATCTCCTGTTCTGTAGATAGTGTCGGCTCTTTGGCGCTGGTTCCCAAGTGGTCCATGCAGGTTTCACAATTCCTTCAAAAGTTGGAAATCCGACTATTCCGTATAGTAAAGAGAATGACCCAGAGCCTGTCCGCGCGAAAATCGGTTTTGATTATCGATGATGATCCTGACGTCCGAGCGATTGTGCGGGAGAATCTAGAAGGCATCAGCAAAAACATTGTAGTGCAAGAATCGCCCGACGGTATGGACGCACTCAATCGTGTTGAGAAGCAGAAGTTCAATCTCGTCGTCACCGACCTTAAGATGCCAAAGAAAAATGGCGTCCAGTTCTTGGAGGGGCTGAAACAAATTCAAAAAAGCCATCAGCCAGATCTAGTTGTAGTCCTCTCGGGCTGCCTGTCGCAGGAGGGTTTTGAGCTTCCGGCCGGAATCACTCAGCTCTCAAAACCTTGTACTGAGCAAGATCTACGTAATTCGATTACGTCCGTGTTTCCGGAAGCCTCGTTTTCTCCAAACTTAAGCGCTTCAGGTGACTCGACCACTCCTGCGCAGCAGCTCCTGATCGAGCTCAACTCGATGAGCGCAGCAGCTGCGCTCATCCTGGGATCCTTAACCGTCGGGAGGATCCAGTATGGAAAACCCTCCGCTGTCTTTCCAGAGCTAAAACAGGATTCTGAATGCGCTAAAATCCCAGTCATCGGCGACTCACTCAGTCGTGAGATCTGGCTCTGCTTAGACAGAGCCTGGGCACAAGCCCTTCAGATTTCTCTGCCACCACTCTCTACAAGCGAGGCTGTCGTAGAGGCTCTCAAAAGAATGGCTTTTTCTTCCCAAGCCTCACTCCAAAAAATCGGTATGCACGTGAGTCAGGCGCCTGTGGAACCCGCCAGCGTACCGACCGAGCGCTTTCCTTCGATCGCTATCCCTATTCAGAGCTCTCATGGCAGGGCGTGGCTCCTAGTTCGGATTAGGACACAAGTTGACAGGAATCAGAGTGGGACCTAGCCTTTTAAAGCGACATGGACGTCACGAAACCCACTGCAACTGGTAAGCTTTGTGTGCCAAAACTCCTGGTCATCGATGATGAGCCAGAGATTTGCGCACTCATCACTGAGACCTTCTCGGGAGAATTTGAAGTGGCCTCAGCAAGCGACGGGACATCTGGGATCCGAGCGGCCATCCAGAACCGCCCAGACCTCGTTTTGGTGGATCTCCGAATGCCAGGAATGGACGGAATTGAAGTCTGCAAAGTACTCAGAGAAAATTTCTCTGCTCTCGAAACCTCCCCGCTGCTGATGGTCATGACAGGTCGAGACGATGCCGAAGTTGCGTCGTTTCAATCCGGCGCGGATGATTTTGTTGCTAAGCCCTTTGGACTCGAGCAACTCAGAGCTCGAATACATGCCAGGCTTAGGGCCAGGCTTAGATCCAGGTTAAGTACCAGACAGGTCCACGGCAACCTAGAAATCGACTCTGAGCGTTTGGAGGCTCGAATCCATGGCGAGCTCATTGAATTAAGCTCCCTAGAGTTTAGGCTTCTGCACTATTTTATGCAGACCAACGG
>JBKCVM010000090.1:0-4324 GCA_046317855.1 Oligoflexia bacterium | reverse complement strand
CTTAAGTAAAAGGTGTCCAACACCTCAGCGCTGCGATCGCCTGCCGCGCCATGGCCTCGCGAAGAGCCTCTTTCTTTAGGCCAGCTGTGCCCTCAAAGAGTTGTGGATCAAAGAGGCTGAAATTGGCGTTCTGCGGCTGGTAGTTCTTTTCGTCTGATGCGGTTACGTACCTCAGCAGCGCGCCCATCGCCGTATTGGCAGGCGGAGCTGAGTGAGCAAGCCCCCTCATCCGCTGCCACACAAACGTCCCGGCCAGCAAGCCACAGGCGGCGCTCTCAAGGTAGCCTTCGACTCCGGTCACCTGGCCTGCCAAGTACACGCGCGGGTGGCCCTTGAGCGAAAGATCGGCCCTCAGCACGCGCGGGCCGCACACATAGGTGTTGCGATGGATCGAGCCCATACGCAAAAACTCGGCGTTCTTGAGCGCCGGAATCATCCGCAAAATACGGCCCTGTTCGCCCCATTTCAGCTTCGTCTGAAAGCCCACCATGTTGTAGGCCGTGCGCGCGCGGTTTTCCGGCCGGAGCTGTACGACAGCAAAGTGCCTGCGGCCCGTCACCGGATCATTGAGGCCCACGGGCTTCATCGGGCCAAAGCGCAGGCTGTCGCGCCCCGTGGCACAGATGGCCTCGATGGGCTGGCAGCCCTGAAAGAATTTTTCTTTTTCAAAGTCCTTGGGCGGCACCTTTTCACCGGCCAAAAGCGCGTCCACGAAGGCGTAGTACTCCGCCTCGTTCATCGGGCAGTTGAGGTACGCTTCCTCATCGCCCTTGTCGTAGCGATTGGCCAGAAAAGCGTGCTGCATGTCCACGCTCGCGGCATCCACAATGGGGGCGATGGCGTCGTAAAAATACAGGTCGCCAGTTCCTGTGGCGCCGGCAAGCCAGCTAGAAAGTGAATCCGAAGTAAGCGGCCCCGTGGCAATGATCGTCACCACATCAGGATTCGGTGCCACCACCTCGCCGGCCACCCGGCGGATGCGCGGATGCGCCTCGATGGCTGCTGTCACTTTGCCCGAAAACACATCACGGTCCACGCCAAGCGCCCCGCCTGCGGGGACGGTCGACTCGAGCGCGCACTTCAAAATCAGCGAACCCATGGCCGTCATTTCAGCCTTGAGCATTCCGGGAGCGCTCACTGGATCCGTCGACTTGAACGAGTTGCTACAGACGAGCTCGGCGCAGGCCCCGGTCTTGTGGGCGGGAGTGAGCATGGCCGGCCGCATCTCGTGCAGCTCGACTTCAATTCCACGCTCCGCCAAAAAATAGGCGGCCTCAGAACCCGCAAGCCCCGCACCCACTACATGCACTGTCGACATGCGGGGCGTTTAACATAAAATCTAGAAATGCGCGTTGCCCGAGCCCCAAACCCGACCCCAGCCCCCCAGCCTGAACTTTCAAAAGCCCTTCAAATTTACCTCGACCACTTGGCCCAGCGCCGCAAGCTGGGGCCCAACACCCTGAAGGCCTATCGAGAGGACCTCTCTACTTGGATCCAGTGGCTGACCTCGCAAGAGCTCGGGCTTGAGCTCAGTCCGGTGCAAATCCGCAGCTACCTTGCGGGCCTGAATGCTCAGTTTTCTCGAAGCTCAGTGTGCAGAAAACTCTCGGCAATTCGTGGATTTTTGAAGTTTGCCCGAAGACAGGGCTGGACCGACCGCGAAGTCGGAAGCCTCATACCCACGCCCCGGCACCAGCGGGCGCTTCCACGGTTTTTCAGTATCGAAGAGATGCAGGCCCTGCTCGAAACTCCCGATCCCGCAACCCGGCTCGGCGCGCGAGACCGCGCCATCCTCGAGTGCCTCTACGGGGCGGGCCTTCGCGTGGGCGAACTCGTGGGCCTCAACTGGACGGACGTGGATCTGGACCAGGGCTGGGTTCAAGTCACCGGCAAGGGGCAAAAGACCCGGCAGAGCCCGCTCGGCCCTCCTGCGCTCCGAGCCCTGAAGCGCTATATCGCCAGTGAGGCCGCGGCCGGGGCGTCACGGCAAGGAGACACCCCAGAAACAGGAGAGACCGGGAAAAGCGGTCCGATTTTCAGAAATGCTCGGGGCGGAAGGCTCACAGCTCGAAGCGTGGCCCGAATGCTCCATCGACAACTCATTCAAATGGCGGCCAGCAAGACTCTCTCACCCCACGGGCTTCGACACAGCTTTGCAACCCATCTCCTTGCAGCTGGGGCAGACCTCAGGACCATTCAGGAGCTTTTAGGCCATTCTAGACTTTCGACGACCCAGCGGTACACCCATGTTGATTTGGGAGCACTTCTCGATGAATATCGAGTCGCTCATCCGCTGAACTCGAAAAATGGATCAACTTCTTGATTTTGTACTGAACTTTTACGGAGCGACGCCGTACCTGATTGTCTTCGGGATCCTGCTGCTCTGCGGGTTGGGCGTCCCCATTCCAGAAGACATCACCCTGATCATCGGCGGAGTGCTCGCCTATTACGGCATCTGCGATCTCTGGATCATGATTGCAGTGAGCTTTGGTGGCGTGATGCTGGGTGATTCAATCATGTTCTGGCTTGGGGCCCACTACGGAAGGCGCCTGACCAAGAAGTGGATCTTCCACAAGCTTCTGCCCGATGATCGGCTGGACTCGGTCAAGGGCCGCTTTAACCGCTGGGGTAACAAACTCATTTTTATTGCGCGCTTTATGCCTGGGCTCCGCGCCCCGATCTTTTTTTCTGCCGGTACTTTTCACCTGCCGTTTCGAGTCTTCTTTTTCTACGACGGCCTTGCAGCGCTCCTGAGCGTCCCGGCGATCGTCGGCGCCGTTTATTACTTTGGCGACCAGCTCGAAAAAGTCATCAAGCTCATCAAAAAGGCAGAGTACGGAATCGTTTACGTGGTGCTGGCTGGCGTAGCCTTTTTGGTGATCCGTGCGCTCGTGCGTCGCCGGATCAAAAAAATAAAGGCGGCCAAAGAAAACTCAAATTCAGCCGCCCTCTTGGTCACAGCCTTGACAGGAACTTTCTTTTTTTCGGCCACCGGCTATTGGAAGTCTGTTGCCGTCGCTTCACCCATGCCCACGCCAAGCCCCCTGGCCTCGCCCTGGTCCATGGAAACTTGGTGCGAAGAGCTTGAAAAAGAAATGGTCAAACTAGGTTGGAAGCAGCTCGACCCCTGCCAGGGCGTTCAGTGGGAAGTAGGCGGTCGGAGCGTTCTGGGTCGCCCTCTTCCGGTCGCCGATTTTGGAGATCCTAAATCCACCAATACCACTTTGGTTTTCAGCATGGTTCACGGAGACGAAAACACACCGCTTTATTCGGTCGTGCAGCTGGTCAGGTACCTTGTCGAAAATCAAGAACGCCTCAAGAAGGAGGGGTCTCGCGTCGTGGTCGCCCCAATGGTCAACCCGGACGGATTCTTTAGGCGCACTCGCACTCGAACCAACGCGCACAAAGTGGATTTGAACCGCAACCTCCCGACCCGTGACTGGCATACCCATGCGCGCAAACTCTGGCGCTCCAAGTTTGGATCCAACGCTCGCCGCAACCCCGGCCTGCAGCCCGCGTCAGAGCCCGAAACACGCTTTCAGCAAGAGTTGATCGAGAAAGTGCGACCCACTAAAATCTTATCCATTCACGCCCCTCTCAACTTCATGGACTACGACGGTCCCACTACCCTCGCATTGGCCCGTTTTCCAAAACACTATGTTGAAGAATGCCTCAAGCTCCGCAAATCCCTCAAAGCCGTCTCTGGAGGTTTTTTTCCTGGCTCACTCGGAAACTACGGCGGGCAGGAGTTGGGGATTCCTACACTGACGCTTGAGCTCCCTTCGGCAAATGCTCACAAAGCGGAACAATACTGGCGCCAGTTTCGCCAAGGCATCCAGACGATGATCGAGTTCAAAGTGCCAGAGATTGCCCAATCGGCTCCAAACGCCAAAACAACTGAGACAGCTAAAAAAGAGTGAAACTTGAGGCTGCGGACTCGTTTTCATCTCCTAGATCGATTGGCAAAGCTCGTGGAGAATCCTGCGACCCATCAAATCTGGCTTGTGGGCTTTGCGCTCGTTTGGCTCTTTCAGGCCTTCACGTTGGGCATGTCAGATGACGAAGCCTACTACTGGGTGCTCTCACAAAATCCGTCCTGGGGCTACGCATACCACCCCCCAATGATTGCCTGGTCCATGGCCGCAGTGGATTGGATCACGGGTATTTTTTGGGCACTCCTGGGTGGACCGACCGAGCTCGCCCACCCAGGCAGAATGAGACTGGGCGCGGTGGCGATGAGTCTCTTTATTTTTGGAATGTCGCTGCGCTGGGCTCGCACGATTGTGCGCCAAGAGCAAAATCGCGAACTCACTCACTCTGAAGC
>JBKCVM010000089.1:0-36431 GCA_046317855.1 Oligoflexia bacterium | reverse complement strand
GCTCTCGACTATTTCCTATGGCAAAGAGCGCTTGCTCGAAGCCGGCGACTCTGAAGACGCTCACGCTCGAAACCGCCGTGCAAATTTTTCGATCACTTCGCGCTGAACTGGCGTTTCTCTGGGCTCTTGCTCTCAGCTCGTGCTCGATTGTCGCCATTCGTCCTCGACAGGAGATGGCTGACACGGCTGCTGCAATCCGGGCAGCACGTGAGGTCAATGCTCAAACGGCTGCTCCCGAGTTTTATCGTGAGGCTGAGGAGTGGTATTTCAAGGCAAGACAAGAGTACCGCCTTAAGAACTTCAAGCTCGCTAAAGATGCGGCAGACCGCGCCAGAGCTGCTGCCGAAAAAGCGGAGTTCCAAGCCATTCTGGGCGGAGCCCAACGAGGTTCGCTGCAAGCGGAACCTCAAGGGGAACCTCAAGACGCGTCCAAACAAACCCCCTCGGAAGGGGACCCCCAACCCGCGTCCAGCCCCGCCTCTTAGTTAACTTCTGAGTGAACCTCTGATTCAACCCCCATGGGCCAGTTCACAAAGGGGCGAGTTTATTGCTATAGCTCAAACCATGACGCCAAAACAAAACCCCTCGCTTGCCTATTTTTCAGCAATGGTCGCTCTTGTTATCCTTTTTGGCCAGACGGGATGCCTTCGTTCTCGCCTCAAAACGCGTGAAGGAACTTACTCGGACGCAACACCCAACAGTTACTCAGCCCCGAACTCTAGCGACTCTGCCGCAGCGTCAGCCTCTTCTTCTTATCTCATTGATGAACTCAAAGCTGAGATTGCCCGACTGAGTGGCAGAATCGAGGACCTCGAGCGTGGCAAATCCACTGAGGGCTCTATGCCCAAACTGCTCGAGTCCCGAATTGTGGAGCTTGAAAAAACTCAGCTAGAAATCCTGGAGCGACTCAAAGGCGGAAAAGGCAAATTTCCTCCCGCCTCTGGGTCAAGCAGTAGTATCTCGGAGCCGGCAGTATCCGAGACCAGTCCGTCTTCTGGACCCTCGGCCGGCTTGTTCGAAAAAGGAAGAGCAGCACATGCTGCAGGAAAATTTGAAGAAGCCATCGAATCCCTGGACTCTTATTTGGTGCAAAGCCCAAAAGGAAAGAACGTCGAGGAGGCGATTTTCTTAAAGGGCGAAAGCCTCTTTCTGACCAAGCAGTACAAGTCCGCAATCGTGGATTTTTCAAAAATTTCTGAAAAATTTCCTAAGTCTAAAAGGATCCCAACTGCGCTCCTTAAAATTGGGCAATCGTTTGAGGCGCTAGGGATGACGGACGACGCAAAAGGCTTTTACCAAGAGCTAGTCGATCGATTTCCTCGCTCCACTGAAGCCAAGAAAGCCAAGACGCGCCTTAAAGGGTAGGATGCCACGCTCTCTGCAAGCAGCTGCCCTTTTTCTTGGGCTCGGGCTCTTTTGCTGCTCCTGGGGAGCAGCTTCAGCGGCTCGAGTGTATAGTCCCGTACTGATTCACAGTAACGACGTACTAGGTGAAATCGAGCCTTGTGGTTGCCGAGCCAACCCTTTGGGCGGAATGATCCGCAAAGAGAAACTCCTCAAAATCCGCCCTGAACTCGCCCATGGCCTGCAGCTCGATGCGGGGGATCTCTTCTTTTCAAGCAACAACATCCCCTCGTCTTTAAAAAATCAGGCAAAAATTCAAGCGCAAGCCCTTGCTCGGGCGCTCAAGATCACGGGTTTGGCTGCCACCGTTCCTGGCGAAAAGGACTTCTCGATGGGGCCTGAGTTCTATTTGCAACTCATTCGGCAAACCGGAGCGCAGGCCCTAGCGGCCAACCTTGAAGTTCGGCAGGCGAGATCCTCAAAAAAAGCGGGTTGGCGGTCTCCCTTCAAACCTTGGGCAGAGTTTCGAATCGATTTGAACAAGACCCAAAAAGATCCAAAAATTTTGCGCCCCATCAGAGTCGCCGTCATCGGAATCGTTGGAAACTCTCTATCCTATCCTGAAGGGATTCGAGCCAGCGACCCCATCAAAGCTGCCGCGCGCTGGGTCACCGCTTTGAGACCAAAGATGGACCGGATCATCGTTCTCAGCCATCAGGGCTTCGAAGCAGACCAGAGTCTTGCGCGTAGAGTCCCAGGGATCGATCTCATCATTGGTAGTCACAGTCAGAGTTTTTTACAGGAACCGTGGATCGAAGGATCCACCTCTATTCATCAAATGTCGTTCCGCAATCAGCACCTCGGTCTCATCCGTCTGGATCAAGGCCAAGAAGTAGTCGAGCTCGCCGGAACTCTGGACCCGCAGGAAAACGAACCGAGCCAAATCCGTAGCCTGCTCGCAGAAACCCGCGTCCAAATCGAGAAATCTGTGCTGGAGGAGCGACGAAAAGCTGAGCTCGAGGCAACAAAAAGCGGAGCCCCCACTGGACCAGAAAAGTACCAAACCTTTGTTCAATGCGCTGAATGCCATGTCCGGCAGTTTGATTTCTGGAGAAAAACTCCTCACTCCCGAGCTTACGAAGCTCTTGCAAATGCCGGTGCACAAAACCACCTAGAGTGCTTGTCGTGTCACAGTGTGGGACTGGGAGATCGAGAGGGATTTCGGGGTCCGCAAGACATCGCCCGCTGGCATCCCCATCTCAAGCCAAAAGGCACTCTCCAAGCCTGGCTTGCAGACCTTCGTGATGCCCGCTCTGCAAACGCTGCGCTCGAAGTCGCAAACCAGGCAAAAAAAGTCCACGCCACTGTCCAATGTGAAAACTGTCACCTTCCTGCGAGGGATCATCCTTTTTCTCTGATCAATGCGTTCACTCCAGTGGCCACTACCAGCTGCTTGGGATGTCACACCCCTGCACGAGCTCCCTCCTGGTACGGCGCAGAAAAAGGTGGAAAGGGAAAACTGGACGAGGCTCTTCTTAAAAAGAAATGGAACTCCGTGGCTTGCCCCAAGACCAAGGATGATTCATGAGCGCTCCAGGAAAAAAAATTCGGATTTTGGGACTGGAGACTTCTTGCGACGAGTGCAGCGCATCTGTCGTAGAAATTGACCGAGATCCATCCCTGTATCGAGTCAATGTCCTCAGTGTCGCCACCTTTTCTCAGGTCCAGATCCACGCTCCTTACGGGGGAGTGGTTCCCGAGCTCGCATCTCGAAATCATTTGGAGACGATCAACTTCATGATCGAGCAGGCTCTGCAAGAAGCTGCGACGCCTGCCCACCAGCTCGACGCCATCGCGGTGACTCAGCGGCCTGGACTGGTCGGAGCGCTTCTCGTGGGGGTCACTGCCGCCAAGGCCATGTCTATGGCGCTCGGAAAGCCCCTGGTACCGGTTCATCACCTGGAAGGGCATCTAGCGAGCCTTTTTTTGAATCGGGATGAACTGGGACTAGAACACCTGCCCCTGCTTGCAGGCGTGATCTCTGGGGGCCACACGAATCTCTATGTCCTGAAAACACCTCCCTCAGATTGGCCCAAGGATTTACTTTCACACTCTCTGGTTGGCCGCTCTCGCGATGATGCCGCCGGAGAAGCGTTTGATAAGACAGCAAAGCTTCTAGGCTTTGAGTACCCCGGTGGGGCATGGATTGATCGCACAGCAAAACAAGGTGGTAGACCCGATGCTTATGACTTTCCGAGGGCCCTTCCACAAAAGGACACTCTAGATTTTTCATTCAGCGGCCTGAAAACTGCCGTTTCTCTTGAGGTCAAAAAACTTATCGGCGACTCCTTAGAAAAGGCAAAACCTGATCTCTGCGCCTCCATTCAAGAAGCAATCGTGGATGCACTCATACGCAAAATGAGGCTCGCCTTTCGGCAATTCAATTGTCGATCTCTTGCACTGGTGGGCGGGGTGGCAGCTAACTCTCGACTTCGAGAGCGACTTGAGCAGGAGAAAATCAAACTGCAGCTTGCAGTACCGCCCAGTTTTCCGCATCGAGAGTTCTGCACGGATAATGCTGCAATGATCGCTGCCGCCGGAGGATTTCGTTTTAGACAGGGACACTTTCTTGAAGGTTCAGATCGCCTCTCCATGACAGCGCAGGCCAGCGCAACGGATTAACCCATGCCGGCACACCCCAGACGTAAGGCCTTCGGCCAACATTTTTTAAAAGACAAGAAACTCTGCGAGCACCTGACCGAGCTCTGCCTGGAAAAGGTTAAAAACACGCACGTCAAAAGCTTGCTCGAAGTGGGTCCCGGCAGCGGTGCCCTTACGGAGCCTCTGATCCGAGGTCTTGCAGAGTTCCCGCGAGTTCGCTTCTCAGTCGTTGAAAAGGATCGAAAGTGGGCTACCCACTGGTCCGGAGTGGTGCGAGTCCATGACGTAGACTTCATGGATCTCCCCCAAAAAGAATGGCTGGATCTTCCTCCTTTGGGAGTCATCTCCAATCTTCCTTATTCTGCCGGGACTTCGATTCTGCTTCGATTCATTGAACACCCAGATCAAATCCCGTTTCTACTGCTCATGTTTCAGGCAGAAGTGGCCCAGCGTCTGAGAGCAGAGCCTAGGACCAAGGCCTGGGGCAGCCTCTCGCTTTGGGTGCAATCACGCTGGAATGTCACTCTCGTTGCCAAAGTTCCTCCCGCAGCGTTTCAGCCTCCCCCAGATGTGAACTCTGAAGTGGTGCTGTTAGAGCCCCTCGAAAAGCCAAGGATCCACGCTCTGAGCACACCTGACTCTGGCCCTGAGGCTTACAAAGGAGCCCACAAAAGAGCCCACGAAACCTGGAATCACCTGCTCCGGGCCTGCTTTGCACACCGTAGAAAAATGCTGCGTGCAGGTCTCAAAGGTTGGCCAAAATTTCTGAAGGCGCTCGAGAAGTCGTCCATCGACCCCACCCTGCGCGCAGAGGCACTCAGCTGGGATCAATGGAACGAATTGCTGGATTGCGCTTTGTCAGGGGGCGAGTTGGATCCAGCACCGGGACCAGTCCTCGTCAAAGCTCAGATCAAAAAGGGGCGCACGTGAACCCTCACTGTCTGAAGCGCTTCATTGCTCCGGCGGCTCTCCTGGCTCTCTGGATCGGCTGGGGTGCGCCCGCAAGCGCAAACCTGGGTGACACGGGGTTTGGCTCCCACTCTACGGCGCTTGCCGGCACTGGCGTGTCTTGGAGCCAAGGTGGCTTTTCAGCTTATTCTAATCCGGCGGCTCTTGCTCTGATCCCATCGCGGAAACTCGAGCTGAACTACGGTTGGACCCTCATGGATCCCAGCTTCACCCCCATCCGCGGGGTCACACTCGAAAACAGTTACACCACTGATCGGACCAGCGCCACGGAGCGCGTGGGCGATGTCTCTGACAACTATCGCAGCACCTTTGGTCAAATCCTAGGAGCCGCTTTTGCAATCGCTCCCGATTCTTACGGACTCTCGGGAGGGATCACCCTCTACTCACCCTTCGATCAGCTGGGATTTGCTGACACAGGAGAGACCTTTATCCCCGAGTACGTCCTCTACCGCGCCAGGACTCAGCGGCCGCAACTCGAGCTGGGGATTGGAGCAAAACTCTCAGAGCGCTTTCATTTGGGACTTGGGGTGCATGTCGGTTTTGGACTTACTTCAAATGCTACCGTGTTCTTGCAGGCCCGAGACGGAAAACCTTCGACCATGCGAGTGACCGCGAGCGCAAAACCAAAGGCTTCTCCCGTCCTGGGGTGGCTCTGGGCGGGAGACACTTGGACACTTGGCCAGGCCGTCCGTCTGGCCAACTCAGCCCATTCAGAACTCTCTCTGACCTCAAGTGCGCGTGCATTCGGAGACTTAGCTGCCCTCGATATCCAACTCAGTGCGCTCTCTGCTCTCTACTATGACCCACTCTCGATTGAGACTGGAGCTAGCTTTCAATACACTGATTCCCGTCGCCTCATTTTGCAGATCGACGTTCAGGGTTGGCGTTCCTTCAAACAGCCAGCCATCGCAATTGGTGAACCCCAAAATGACTGTGAGATCGGCTCAGGCTCCAGCAACTGCGCCAACTTGGTCGTGAGCCGAGGAATCCTGCCCAACTACCCCCTTCGAAACATCGTGATTCCGAGGGTTGCTCACGAGTGGAACCTAGAGTCTACCCAACTCAGAGCTGGCTACGCTTTTCGACCCGGTATTTTCTCCGCTCCGCCCTCTCAAAACGGAAACTACCTGGACCCCTCTCGGCACATGTTCAGTTTCGGTGCCGGGTTTAAGCTCATCCATCTGTTTGGGATTGCAACGCCTGTTTTGCTTGATACTCATTTGCTCTTTCACCAAATGGTTTCGGAGCAGGTCACCAAATCCCCAAACACTGAAGCGGGAGAGGCTGGCACCAAGATAGGATCCCCAGGTTATTCTGCTGGAGGGCGGGTCTGGGGTGGCGGTGTATCGATCACCGTGGCAATCTAGGACACGTCATGGCAGTCCAAAAACCATCCCGAAAGACGGGACGCAAACTCCCTAGTTTGAGCACTCTGCTCCGAAGTTACTTCATCGCAGGTACTTTGGTCTTCATTCCTCTATGGGTCACGGGCTGGATGATCTTTGGGGTGGCCAAGTTTCTGTGGAGCTTCAAAAACTGGCTTCCGAGCTCATGGCAAGAGACCATGGCCCAGGCTCCTCAAGCCCTCGTACTTCCGCTCGAAGCAGCCTTTGCTATCGGTGTTGCCCTAGGGTTTGCGCTTCTGATCTCCATGCTGGGCTGGATCTCTCAGCGCTACCTCGGACGCAAGCTCCTAGAACTTCTCGCTGAAGTGATTCAGCGCATTCCCGTGCTCCGCAGCGTCTATAGCGCCCTGGATCAAATGCTTCGTGCCTTTGGGTCGGGTGGGGGCAAACAGTTTAGCCGTGTCGTCTATCTGGAGTACCCGCGGCAGGGAATCTGGACGCTTGGCTTTGTGACTGGAAGCGCTCGAGTAAAGTCCTTACCCGAGGGCCTCCTCAACGTTTTCGTTCCCACCACACCTAACCCCACCGGCGGATTTTATCTTTTGGTTCCAGAATCGCAGGTGCGTGAGTCACCGATGGGAGTTGAAGACGCCTTTAGAACCATTCTCTCTTTAGGTGTTGCTGGCAACCCATCGGGCGGAGGAGAAAAAAATGGCTGAGGGCGAAAAGCTCATCGCCACGCATCCCACGGCTCGCTCAGATTACTTCATCGAAGAAACCGTTGAGGCCGGGATCATGCTCACGGGGACCGAAGTAAAGAGCATCCGTGCGCAGAGCCCCAGCCTCAAGGACTCCTTCGTGGACGTGACACCCGAGCATGAAGCCTGGCTGCTTCAGGCGCACATCGCTCCCTACGCCCATGGCAACATCAACAATCATGAGCCTCTGCGCCGGCGAAAGCTGCTCCTTCATAAGCACCAGATCAACCGGCTCTTTGGCGCAGTCACCCAGGACGGAATGACGATCATCCCGCTCCGGATGTATTACAAAAAGGGCCGCGTCAAACTGGAGCTTGCCTTGGCCAAGGGCAAGAAAAAACACGACAAACGTGAAGACATCAAAAAACGCTCGGCAGAGCGAGAAATGGACTTTGCGCGCAAGCGCAGCAGATAAGATTCCATGCCACTCATCCTCGAATCTAGCCTGACCCGGACCTTCATCTCACGATGCGAAAAGACCCCAGAGGCTCCTGCATTCTCTGAACGAAAGGATGCAAGCTGGGTTGACTTAAGCTTTGGGCAGTTTGAAACCCAGATGCTTTCCATCGCGGCTTGGTTAAATACGCAAAACATCAGACCAGGTGAAAATGTAGCGATCGTCTCTGAAAATTCTGTGGCCATGGTTCAACTCCAGTTTGCTCTGTGGGCAATAGGCGCCGTGGTTGTTCCAGTGCCCCCTCAGCTTTCTTCAGCCGAGATCCAATCAATTCTCCTCGACTGCTCCGCCTCTAAAGTTTTTTTTCAGGACGCCGCATTGGCCGAGCGTGTGGGACCCACCGAGCTCATCGCGTTCAACCTTAAAGAAGCGGGGTCTTGGATCGAAGAGGGAAGGACCCTCTTTGCTGAGCCCAGTCCAAGAGTCTCGGCTGAGACGCTCAGAAAGACTCTCTGGGACTCCGATCCTTTAGCGCTTTTTATTTTGATCTACACTTCAGGGACTTCAGGCGAACCCAAAGGAGTGATGCTTTCACAGCGCAACCTCATGAGCTGCCTCCATGACACCACAGAGGTTTTTAGGGATCATCTCGAAACTGAGAAAGAAAGCCGCCTCATGGTACTCCCTCTGGCGCACATTTTTGGACAGTTTGAACTCGCGCTCTCTTGGGTCTTTGGAATGAAGACTAGCTTTTCGGAGCGATCTCACCGGTTGGTCGATGAACTCCAAGAAGTCCAACCCACTCTGCTTTTTGGTGTCCCTAAAGTTTTTGAAAAGGTTCTCGTTGCCATTGAAAAAAGCTTAGAGGCCCGCCCGTCGCATGAGCGAAAGATTACCGAAAAGCTGCTTGAAGCGGCACGAAGAGTGGCTGACTCTCGAGAAAATCTCCAGCGCCCCAGCCTCACCGACTCCGCAGAGAACCTGCTAGCCCAACAGACAGTGGTGCGCGCCATACAAAAAAAATTAGGCGGCCGGCTCAAGTTTGCAATCAGTGGCGGAGCCCCCCTGTCGGCAGAGCTCGGGCGAGAGCTCAACCTCATGGGCTTTAAGATTCTGGAGGGTTATGGGCTTACTGAAACCTGTGGTCCCATTTCAATCAACGACCCTACTGCTCCATGTTTTGGAACCGTTGGAAAACTCCTGACTGAGGTAGAAATTCAATTCAGCTCGGACAGCGAAATCAAAATTCTCTCTCCCAAGAACTTTCTGGGCTACTGGCGCAAACCCGAAGCCACAGCAGAGGTCCTGAAAGAGGGCTGGCTCCATACCGGCGATCTGGGCTTTCTCGACTCTGAAGGCAGACTGCACATCACAGATCGCCGAAAGGAGCTCATCAAGCTCTCTACCGGAAGAAGCGTCCCCCCCCAAAAAATCGAAAGCTTAGCCAGATCGAGCCG
Organism: Oligoflexia bacterium; assembly: GCA_046317855.1. Classification (GTDB taxonomy): domain Bacteria; phylum Bdellovibrionota; class UBA1018; order UBA1018; family UBA1018; genus CAIOHW01. The sequence goes on along the minus strand of JBKCVM010000089.1, from coordinate 27,499 downwards.
GATTCTTGAGGACTTCGTTGTTTTGGGTGACGGCCAGAGCTCTATCGGCGCGCTAGTGACGCTTAACAGAGAGATCATTCTCAAATACTGCGCAGAACGGCAGATTCTGTTTAGTTCATTCAAAGAGCTCATTGATCACCCCAAGGTCAGGGGCCTGGTCCAATCTGAGATTGAGCAGATCAATGAAGCTCTGGCGGAACACGAAAAAATTCGACGTTTTGTGATCCTGCCCGAGGCCCTGTCAGTCTATACGGGAGTCATGACTCCCAACCAGAAGCCCCGTCGCCACCTCATCGCCGAGCGGTATCGTGCCGAGATCGAAGCCCTCTTTCCTTCTTCCCCGCTCTCACTGATTTAAAAGCCATCCGCTTGACCCAAGAACTCGGGTAGGATAACCCCCTACCCATGGCTCGCGTTACAATTGAAGACTGTTTAGATTACGTTAGAAATATGTACGAACTGGTGCACGTCGCTACTAAGCGAACCCGCCAGCTTTACAAGGGTGCTGACCCCCTCGTGAAGTCCAAGAATAGGCTGATTGTAACTGCCCTGAGAGAAATCGCTGCCGGCAAGGTTATGACCAAGACGGCCGCAAGCGCTGATGAGTCGTCTCCTTTGGACGAGCTCTCGCGGCTTTCAAACTAAGCCCCCAACCCCGCTAAGACAGAAACTTATCAGACCGCCCCGTCACGCGCGCACTGCGCTTGCCCGTGCGTAGAATCTTTTTGCCTGTCCTCGAAGGCCGGGTAGGCTTGGTCTCAGGCTCGAGCGCCAAAACAACGACTTCATCCCAGCTACTCACAAAGTGGATTAACAAACTCTGCTTTACAGCCTCAGGAACCTCATGCAGGTCCTTCTCATTGAGTCGGGGCAAAATAACCGTTGAAATCCCTGCTCTTCGCGCTGCAAGCAGCTTTTCTTTGATGCCTCCGACCGGAAGAACCTTTCCAGTCAATGAGAGCTCGCCCGTCATGGCCAGCCGCTGCCTCGACTTTCGTCCCGTGAGCAAGCCATAGAGCGCCGTGGCCATGGTAATGCCCGCAGAGGGCCCATCCTTTGGGATAGCGCCCGCAGGAATGTGCAGGTGAAAATCTCGACTCTTGAGATCAAGACTCACTTTGCGCCGGACCACACTCCAAGCAATCTGCGCACTCTCGGTCATCGTCTCGCCCATCTTGCCGGTGAGCTTAAGCACTCCTCCTTGTCCCCCGATGGCAGGGACCTCGGCTGCCTCAATAAAAAGAATGTCTCCGCCCATCGCGGTCCAGGCAAGACCGGTGACGACTCCCGGTACGGTGATCCGCTCTGCAAGTTCATTATGAAACCGCTGGGGCCCCAACCATTCGAGCAGGTCCTGAGCGCCCACCCTGATCGGTGTTAGGAGTTTGCGTGCCTGTGTGCGGCCTCGCTTCATGGACTGCTCGTGTTCAACCAGCTTGCTCGCAGCCTTGCGGGCAATTCGATGCACCAGTTGCTGAAGGGTCCGAAGTCCAGGCTCGCGCGAGTAGTCCAACATGAGCGAACGCACTGCAGCTCGATCGATCTTGAGCTGTGAGGGGCGCAGGCCTGTGGCCTTGAGCTCCTTAGGAATCACATGCCTCAGCGCAATGTCCTCTTTTTCTTCGAGCGTATAGCCAGGAATCTCAATCTGCTCCATCCGATCCAGAAGCGGCCCAGGGATGGTCGAGGTTGAATTGGCCGTGGCAATGAAGAGTACTTTGGACAGGTCAAACGGTAGGTCGAGATAATGATCAATGAATTGATGGTTTTGCTCCGGATCCAGCACTTCAAGAAGCGCACTTGCTGGATCGCCCTGAAAGCTCTGACCTAACTTATCGATTTCATCTAGCAAGATGACTGCATTGCGAGAGCCCGCACGTTTGATCGCTTGTAGAATTTTTCCAGGAAGCGCGCCCACGTAGGTGCGGCGATGCCCCTTGATTTCTGCTTCGTCACGCATGCCTCCGAGAGAAAACCGATAGAACTTGCGACCCAAGGACTCTGCGACGCTTTTTCCGATCGAGGTCTTCCCCACTCCTGGAGGGCCCACTAAACACAAAATCGACCCTTTTGGCTCACGCTTGAGGCTCCGCACCGCAATGAATTCCAAAATCCGATCTTTGACCTTCTCTAGCCCCAGATGATCACGATCTAGGACCCCTCGCGCGTGAGCGAGGTCTAAATTGTCCTGGGTCTCAACATTCCAAGGCAAAGAGCACATGAGATCGAGATAGTTTCGGGTGACATTGTACTCGGGCGACTGTTCCGAAATGGTCTCGAGCTTTGCCAGCTCCTCAAGCGCGACTTTTTTGATCTCTTCTGGCATTCCCGCCGCTTCGATCCGCTCCCTGAAAGTCCGAGCATGCTTTTCTCGTCCTTCTTCTTCTAAACCGAGCTCTTTTTTGATGATCTTGAGCTGTTCTTTCAAAAAGAATTCGCGCTGAAGAGTCGTGATCTTGGTGTTGACATCGTCACTGATTTTTTTCTGAATATCGGCGACATTCTTTTCTTGGCGCAAATGTCCAAGAATCTTGTGGAACCTCTCCTTGACAGAAAGAGTCTCCAAAAACTCCTGCGCATCTGACTTTGGAAGAGCCAACGCAAAGGCCACAATGTCCGCAACTGTAGCTGGGCCAGGCGCATTGATGAGCGCTAGCCGCATCTCATCAGTAAAAAATGGATTGAGCTCCGAGAGCTGCTTAACGAGCTGAATCGTGGAACGCGAAAGCGCATCCATTTCATCAGATTTTTCAACCTCATCTTCAAGGTACTGGGGTTGCACTACGACATAGGGCAGTTCAGAAAGTACCTGCCCCACTCGAAAACGCCGCATGCTATGAACCAAAATACTGATCGAACCGTCCTGAAGCTTGAGGCGCTTCAGGATCTTGACCATCACTCCCACCGTATGGAGCTCAGAAGCTTTCATTTCTTCACGCGCGTCACCGTCGCGCGTGAGCAGAAGTCCCAACATCCGGTGCCCCTGCTTGGAGATCACTTCTTCGACCATTTGAATATGGCGGGGAGCCGTGACCTGGAGGGGAGCCATCATGGTTGGATAAACCACCGACTGGTTCATGGGCAGCACAAACAGATGCGTTGGCAAGATCTGGTCTGGCAAAAGCAGCTGCTTGGCTGAATTCGATGTATCCTCGGTCTCGTCCATGGTGCCCATCCCTGTGGCGTACTATGGGAATGGACCCGCGTTTGGCAAGTCAAAGAGACTCTACGATGAGTTATTTGAGTCGGATATCTGTAATAATTCTAGCCGGTTGGCTCAGATCAAAGACTTCTACCGGCCGGCCTGACTTGAGATTCAAAACAAAACTCCATTGGTCGGCATGGACTGCGGGCAAAAGCTCGACGGATTGAACCACTGGGCTTTTTTTAAATGCTGCCACCACTTTGGGAGCGTCGAAGTCCAGCCTGGGTTTTCCGGTGATCGTATAAATGAGACGACGCTCTTCAGGATTGATCGACACTTGATAGTAAGGAGCCCTGGCCAAAGCCGTCGGCTCACCGTCCGCTCGTGAAGCCTGGAGATCAATCACAATCCTCTCAAACCCTTCTGAATTTGCAGCCCTTCTGATCTCTTTGACTCGCACACTTTGAATGGCGGAATCGCCACCTACGACCACTCCATCAGCCAGGTAGTGCCGGGTCTTACGCGCCTCGGCCTGAAAGACCCGCTGGGGCTCCACTGCAGCGGCGGCAGAGACAGCTCCAGCCCCTGTACTCCACACGCTCCAATGAGAAATGACGATACCAGCCAAGACTGAAGACCGAACCCAGCCAGAAGGAAGCTTAAGAGCATTCATGCCTCAAGGTTAAGCCCTGACTGAACGCAGGGCAACCTTCGAGAGCTGCTTCACCAGGTAAAGAACAAAAATCCAGATCGCCAAAAGGCCGACTCCCGGGCCGGCACCCCGATCTGAGAGCCTTCCGCAGGCTTGCGCTTGCCCCCCCTCTCGCAGGGCCAGATTGCGCCGGGGCGGATCTCCTGGAGGAGAGCTGTACTCCGCAAACCGTTCATCCTGCCGGCAACGTGAGTCGACGGGTTCGATCAACTCTCCGGTCTCCAGTCTGAGGACTTGGACTACAAAAAAAGGCAGTGGATCGAGCGATACTCCTCCTGCAGGGTAGAGCTGAATCGGAGGCACATCAAAAGAAAGCTCGATCCAATAAATCCCGGCATCCAAACCACGGACCTGAATCTCTGAGTCTAGGTTTAAAAAACCACTCGGTCCCGAATCCACCCTAGAAGGAGGGCGGTCATTGACAAACGATACCCCCAGGGACCGCCCCGGTTTGCCGGCCCTGTCTTCTCTCAGGGTAGCCCTCACCCGAACGGGCGAATAAAGACTAAAGGAGAGAAACCTCACCGCCAAATCACCACCTGAGCTTTCGATCCGAAGAAAATTATTTTTTTGGCCTGCCAAAAATGCAGCCGCCCCGCCCGACTCACCCCAGCTCAAAACCGTACGCTCTGAGCCAGACTCATCTGGAGTCTTGAGCTCGCTACTGCAGCCAACCCGTACCGTTCCGGCATCGAACAGACCTGCATCGGTCACCGCAAAACCACCGGTTCTAAAAAGTCTGCTAAACCGGGACAGATCCGGGCAGGGGCGCTCGCTCATCTGTGAGTAGTACAAAGGCAATGACGATGCACCTGCAGCAAAGGGCTCAATCACTAAGTCGTAAGCCCCCGCCTCCAGAGATCCCAGCCGCGCCACGCCGTCTTTTCCGGACAGAGCCGATCGAAGTACGGTGCCACGCTTGCGCGAGAGCGCCAAGACATGGGCGCCCAAGTGCGGACTTCCGTCTAGGCTCTCTACCCGCAACGTCAATGCACTTGCAGTGGGAGCATAAAGATCTCGAATCCCAACTTGATCATCGCACCCCAGGTGTTTCTGATCAGGGCTCTCCACAAAGAGCATGGTCGAGAGCATGACCCCGCTATGCGACAGCCCAAAAGCATGGCCCAATTCATGAGTGATGACGTTTTCAAGATTAGAATCAAAACGGTAATCGACATCATTTAAGACGATATCGGTCTCAAAAATCTCGCCGGTTTGGGTGCTGTACCAGACCTCGGTGAGACCCAGAACATTTGGATCCACCCGCGAGCCTAGCGATTGAGAAGCAAAGAACAGACTATTTTGACCATTGAGATCACTTCGCGTCTCAAAGACTGCAGAATCAGACCCCTGCCAGTAATCAAACCCGACGGCTCCCCCCGCAGCTGCACTCCAACGCTGAAGGCCCTTCACTGCAGCCGCCCTAACCTGTGAGGGCCGCAGCCCCACTGCGTTAGATGGATTTCCGGCAAGCCTGAGTCGAGGAAGTCGTCCTCCGTCTTCGTCTTCGGCCTTCCAAAGCACTGGCCTACCTGTGTCGGTGAGCGTTGGCGTCGCCGCAAAACCAAACTCGTTTGCGTCAACAAAACCTAAACCAAGAAAGAGTACCGCGCAGACCCACAGGGCACGTGAATGGCTCCAAACTCGAGATGGCACCTTTGCCCGGAAGTCCTCTCCGGGGTCTCTCGAGCAGGCTTACCGCCGGGAGCGTCGGGCAATCCAAAGCCCTAAAAGTCCCAGTCCTGCAACAAGCACCAGTCCCCAAGACCAGGCTCGTCCTCCTGACCCTGCCGATTGCTCGGGAGACCCCGCGGGGAGAGGAGCTTCTGCCTCTGACTGCAACGTCGGTGCCCCAGATAAACCCTCTGCGGGAATACTCGAAGCTTCCCCAGAACTGGCCTGAGAACCGGCCTGCCCCACACTTTCTGCCTGACGCTTCACTTCTTGCCTGACGCGCTCCAGACTCCAGCGCTCGGTCTCTGGCTTGCCCTCACTCATGCCGGCCCCGACCAGCAGCTCTGAGCCATCAGCCTCCTGTTGTACGCCGTACCTACCCATCATCATTCCGCTCAGCTCAATCGAACCGTCCGGGTTATCGTTTCCCAGCATCAAGACCACATCTTCTCCGGCCGCAAACCGAGCCGTTCCAGAAATCTGAAGCCCCACGCCGTCGCGGGTACCCCCCATTTCACGCACTACGAACTCTCCAGTGGGAGCAGCACGCTGAGGAGAGTCCTTGATTACTTCGCGGACCGTCATTTGAGTGAAAGTATAGAGACGTCGCGAGCCATCCCTTCCGATCGCCCAGTCCACCCTGGACTCTCCCGCAGTGGCTCGCACGATCATTCGAGTGCTCTGAATCCGTTCAGCAAACGGGACAGGCATAAAGGTCGTGGCCTGGGTCCAGGGCCCAAAAAGAGATCCGAATAGAAACGCAGAAATGAAAATCTTGAGCATCTGTTCAACTATAACCCGCCTAATCCGGACTTGCACCCCGCAGAACACGATGCTATCTGCAAGCGTCCCGTCGATTAAAAAAGGGGTTGTCAGTGGGCCGCTAGCTCAGTTGGTAGAGCAGCAGACTCTTAATCTGCGGGTCGAAGGTTCGATCCCTTCGCGGCCCACCAAATCACCCCTCCTCCCTTTTTTATGACCCAGTCAGCCAACCGAGCCATTCCCCGGCATGTCCGAGAAAAAGCGCAGAGCAGCGCCCTTTACTTTGCCCTTTTTATTGCGCTCTTGGCGCTGACCGTTGGCGTCTACCGCGGAAGCCTGCATCTCGTTCAACTTGAAGCGCACGAAGTCACGCTCTCGGAGCTTCCAAGCGCTCTTTTCTTAAGTTTTCTGCGCATGGCCGCAAGCTACGTAGGCTCACTTTTCTTTGCCTTTGGGTTGGGCCTCCTGGCAGCCCGCACGCGACTGGGTGAAAAAACCATCATTCCGCTCCTCGATATTCTTCAGTCCGTACCGGTGGTCGGATTTTTTCCAGCTGCCATTTCATTTTTTATCAGCGCCACTCAAGGCCACCGAATGGGAGTGGAACTGGCCAGCGTCTTTTTAATCTTTACCAGCCAGGCCTGGAATCTTGCCTTCGCAGTTTACGAGGCCACCAAGACTATTCCACAAGACAACATTGATGCGGTCACGAGCCTCGGCGTAACGGGATCGCAGCGCTTCTGGAGGCTTTACGCCCCCGCCTGCGTGCCGCGGCTGATTTATAACAGCATTCTTTCGTGGTCCAACGGCTGGTACTTTCTGGTGGCCTGCGAAATCATCGCAGTGGGCCTGATTCAGTACCACTTGCCGGGGATCGGAAGCTTTCTCTCTCGCGCAGCCGAAGCCGACCAGATCCGACTCGTGCTCTGGGGACTGCTTGCACTGACCACGATGATCCTGACGATGGACTTTCTTTTTTGGCGCCCTCTCTCCATTTGGGCCGAACGTTTTAGACAAGAGCAATCGGCCGGCTCCCCCGAATCGTCTCTCTCGCAGCCTGATTGGGTTCACACTCTGGCGCTCACCTTCAGGCCTGCGGCCTCCGCCATGAGACGTCTGCTGCGAGTCCTCGTTTTTCCGTTGGTTTGGGGAGTAAAAGAAGTGGTTCTCCCGCTTTTTTGGGACCTGCCTGAAGCACTCTTCAACGCAGCGATCGCTTGGTTCAGAGAGCGTTACGTGATTCCCGCTGTTTCTGGTTACCGCCAAATCGAAGAGCAAGCCCGCTGGGTCGGAGCGATCGTCCCCACCGTACTCGGCATAGCCCTAGGGCTTGCCGCCGGAAAACTTCTTCTCCATTGGCTTTCTCCGCCCTGGCCCGCGATCGTCCGCGAGCTCCCGATGGCCATCCTACAGTCCACGGCTCGCCTCGTTGTGGCATTGGCCATTTCACTTGCAGTCACCGTTCCGCTGGTGCTTTGGTGCTGGGATCGCCCGCGACTTAGGCAGACTCTCACTACAGTAGCTCAGATTGGAGCGAGCCTTCCCGCCGTTGCTCTATTTCCGCTTCTGGTCTTAGTTACGATCCGAAAATTTGGCGGGGGCATGGAAATCGCCAGCATCGTGCTCGTCCTGACGGGAATGCTCTGGTACCCGCTCTTCAACTGCCTGGGAGGCGTGAGCACCATTCCTGCCGACCTCACCGAGGCCATGAAGGGCCTGGGCCTTGCCCGAATTGGGCTCTGGAAAAAGCTCGTCATTCCGGCGATGCGTCCCGCGCTGGTCACCGGTGCCATCACCGCCTGGGGTGGTGGCTGGAACGCACTCGTGGTCTCGGAGTACGTCCGCTACAAAGACCAGACCTTTGAAGTGACTGGCATCGGGAGCCTCTTGGCGCGTTCCGTCTACGAGATGGGCGATAACCAAGCCATCACCTTCTGCATCGCTGGAATGGTGGGCTGGATCCTCCTGATCAACGCCTTTGTTTGGAAACCCGTTTACCGGTCGACTGTGGACCGCTACAAGTTCGAGGCATAAATGGCTCGCGGTCCAATCCTTTTTCAACTTGACCACGTCACTCAGCGTTTTCGCCTCCCACAAGGTGATGTGACCGTACTCAACGATATCAATTTCACGGCATCCGAAGGCGAGTTCATTGCCATCGTCGGACCCTCGGGCGCGGGCAAGAGCACCATCTTGCGGCTCATCAGTGGCCTGCTCAAGCCCTCGGAAGGACGAGTCATTTATAAAGGCCGCCCCCTTCTCCATACCAACCTCGAGTCAGCAACCGTTTTCCAGAACTTTGGACTGCTCCCCTGGCTGACGGTCGCCCAGAACGTTGAGCTTGGCCTGGAGCCGCGGGGCCTGGACCGCCCGGCCCGCCGAAAGCGGGTTGCCACATATATCGCCAAAGTGGGGCTAGAAGGGTATGAAGAAGCCTATCCAAGGGAGCTCTCCGGCGGAATGAAACAGCGCGTGGGCCTGGCCCGGGCGCTTGCCGTCGAGCCTGAGATCCTCCTGATGGACGAACCGTTTTCTTCGCTCGACGCGCTCACCTCGATTAACTTACGAGACGAGCTCATCGACATCTGGAGCGACCGGGATTTTCCGGTCAACACGGTGGTCATGGTAACCCACATGATCGAAGAAGCGATCGAACTGGCGGACCGAGTGCTGGTGCTCTCGAGCCGTCCCGGCCAGATCGCGGGCGACCTGCAGATCGATCTGCCGCGCCCACGAGACAAGCGGGACAAGGCTTTCAGCGAGTATGTCGATAAAATTTTCTCGCTGATTGCGTAACGGAAACGGAAGTATGGATAAACCTGGCGGAACAGCCTCAACACTCACAACTGCAAACGAATCCAATCAACCCCTACCCCAAGTCGGGATCTCCGAGATCCTCGGCCTGGTCGAACTACTCAGAGCCAAGGGAGGCCGCGAGGACATCTACAAGCTTGCCCGTGAGCTCCAGATGGAGTTTGGTGAAACGCTCACGGTCATTCGAGCCGCTGAGCTCATGGGACTTGTCCACACCCCGGGCGGTGATGTCGAAGTCGATAAAAAAGGCGACGAGATCGGTCACGCAAAAATCGGTGACCGTAAAGGCATCATTCATGACCAGCTTCTCAAACTTCCGGTATTCAAGACACTCTCTGATTTTTTGAAAGAAAAAGAAGACCACACGGCTTCGCGCGACCAAGTGCTTGAAAAGCTGGCCGAGCTCATCCCCAATGAAAACGCCGAGCAGACATTCAACACCCTGGTTCAATGGGGCCGTTACGCTGAGTTGTTTGGATACAACGACGACCGAGAAACGTTTTACCTCGATATCGAACAGCCAGAAACTCCAGCCTGAGCCGTTTCGTTAGCCCGGGCCTTGCATCGCTAGGCCGGCATGCGAGTCATTTGGGCAATTGACGCAATTGGAGAATCAGCGTTACTCGTGGAGCGCGCTGCTGAGTTTTTACGTCACCTGGCCAAGCGCGTTGCCATTGAGATCGAGCCTGTTTCTGTGCTCGAAAAAATCCGCCAAGAGTCCGGATTCGAAGACTCCTTGCTGACTGACGACCAGGCGCTCGCAGGCCTCAAAAGAAGCCTAATGGCTATCACCTCTGAATTCGAGGACCTTGCCCCTCACTTTCTCTCAGCTTTCGTGATTTCAGGTTCAACCCACTCGCCAGCAAAGAGGCTCGCTCGGCACGCTCGCGAGCGAGAGGCAGACCTGATCCTGTGCTCCACTCATTCGCGTCACGGCATACCGCGCCTGATTCTTGGTAGCTTCACCGAAGAGCTGCTCAAGACCTCAGAAGTCCCGGTCGCAGTCGTCCGCGTGAGGCCTGTTCCTGAACCAGGACGAGCAGTCCTCTGGACTGATTTTTCAAGCGGATCAGCAACTGACTTTAGAAATGTCGTGCAGCAGTGCCTTCGATTCGGATCAAGGCTTGCCCTCTTTCACTGCCCCGAGAGGCCTGTTGAACCCATCTTTCAGGGAGGTGCTTATCTCTTTTCGGGAGCCCAGCCACAGCTCCATCGATGGACCTCGCCCGAGCTCGTCAGGCTAGAAAGACGAGGCCTGGCATGGGCCCGCTGGGCAGAACACCAAGGGGTGGACTGCCAGTTTGTGATGGACGAGCGTCCAGGCCGATTTGCTGAGCATTTGATCGAGTGGCTCGAGGCCAACGGAGCCGGTCTGGCGTTTGTGCGCTGGAGCCCGCGCGCTCGTGAGCTCCTCAGGCGATCTCCCTGTCCGGTCTGGGTTCTCCGCTGATTAGGTGCTATGAATTGGGCATGGCCCGAAAGTTTGACATCAGCCTGGATCTTGTCCGTGAAGCCCGGGCGTTCCTTTCTCAGCATCTTGTCCCCTCGCCACTGATTCACAACGCCTGGCTTTCTGAAAGCTATGGCTGTGAACTCTACCTCAAGCTCGAAAACATGCAGCCCATCGGATCATTTAAGATCCGCGGCGCAACGTTCAGAATTTCAAAGCTGACCCCCGAAGAGCGCCAGTGCGGAGTCATCGCCGCGAGCGCAGGAAATCATGCGCAGGGGGTCGCCTGGGGTTCAAAACTCCTGGGAGTCACTGCAAAAATCGTCATGCCCCGAACCGCGCCGCTGATGAAAATCCACAACACCCAAGCTCTGGGCGCCACGGTCATCCTGCAAGGCGACAACTATGATGGCGCCTTTGCCCATGCTCAAACCTTGGTGGCTGCGGAGGGTCGAGTTTACGTGCCTGCCTTCGAAGACGCACATGTCATCGCAGGCCAGGGAACGGCGGCACTAGAATTACTCGAGCAAATTCCGGAGGCGGACTTTGTGGTGAGCTCCATGGGAGGGGGCGGACTCATGGCGGGAATGGCCACGGTTTACTCTGCTCTCAAGCCTTCGACTCGCCTCGTGGGGGTTCAGGCCTCTGGAGCTCCGTCGCTGGTGAGGTCCCTGCGTGCGGGCTCAGTGGTACCGGCGCTCCCAGTCAACACTTTTGCCGACGGCATTGCAGTTGGAACAGCAAGCGAGACGCTCCGCGACCTGCTCACCGGTAAGCTTCATCGCACGGTCGAGGTGGATGACGAAACCACTGCCGCCGCTGTCCTCACGCTACTTGAAAAAGCCAAGACCGTATCCGAGGGTTCTGCTGCCATTGCGTTAGGCGCGCTTGAGCAGTTGCGGGATGAGATCCGCGGAAAAAAAGTGGTCCTCATCGTCAGCGGCGGCAATATTGACCTCAACGTGCTTTCGCGCATTATCGATCGAGGAATGATCCGCAAGGGTCGCAGGCTGCGCATGAATGTCGTCATTTCGGACCGGCCGGGTTCGCTTGCCAAACTCACGCAGCTTTTGGCCCAAAAAGAAGCCAATATTCTTGAAGTCATCCATGACCGAAGCAAGCCCTCGACGCTCATCGACCAGACAGAAGTCGCTCTGACACTTGAGAGCAAGGGCCCAGAGCACAGTCGAGAAATCATCGAAGCACTCGAAAAAAGTGTCCTCAAGCTCGAGCTCGCGCACTAACGCTCGAGCAGGTAGCCGATCAGGCGCGACCCCAGAGTTCGGCCAGGAACTCCTGAAGCGGCAGGACCTCTACTCCCGACAGGGTCCTGCGACGGGTCTCGAGACAGACCAGTATCTTTCGCTTGAGGCGCATCTCGTCGTCCAGGGACTGCAATCCCTTGATATCTCCGGCAGAGGCATGCCGGGTGGCCTTGCACTCGATGGCGATCTCTTCGTTGAGAATGAAGTCCACTTCATGCGTTCCAGCCGAGGATCGCCAGTATCGCAAATCGCCATCGCCTTGATAATCCAGCCACGAACGAAGTTCATGATGCAGATACGCCTCAAGGGCGTCGCCATAGAGAGGGGTTCGCTCGGGGAGCTCGCGAATGCCCTTGAGGTAGTTCACCATTCCTAGGTCAAAGAAGTAAAATTTGGATGTGGCGGTTGCTTTTCTGGAAACCGTTTTTCTGTAAGCCTCAAGCTCGGTGCCAATCAGCGTGTCTCTGAGGATCTCGTAGTAGTTTTGAGCCGTGCTGCGCTTGACCTGGGCGTCGTTGCTGATCTTTTGGTAGTTCAGGATCTGGCCATTAGTGATGGCGGCGGTTTCGAGAAATCGCGAAAAAGCGGGGAGATTTCGAGTGGCCGCCTCGGCTGCAATTTCTTCACGCAGGTAATCGCCGACATAAGACTTGATGTCTTCACGCGGGTTATCTGAAAAGAAGATCGAGGGCAGCGATCCGTGTAATAGGACTTTTGAGAGGTTGAACTGGTCGTGGATCTCCGCCCAGACAAAGGGATGAAGGCGCCTGGACCTTGCCCGTCCCCCAAGAAGATTGACTCCCTTTTGCCGGAGCTTTCGGGCGCTCGAGCCAGTCAGGATAAATCGAAGCCCCCGGTTCTTTTCGATTTGAAGGTGCACTTCGTTGAGGAGCGATGGAACCCTCTGAATTTCATCAATGACCACCGTTCCTAATTTCGGCAGCAGATCGCGTAGGGCAACCGGCCGAGTCTGGAGGCGAAGAAAAAGCTCTTCGTCGAGCAGATCAATCACCGTTGCCTGAGGAAACTGTGCACGAAGCAGCGAGGTCTTGCCGGTCTGGCGCGGCCCAAAAAGAAAACAGGTTTTTGCTTTCGCCAGGGGCCTGAGGTCGAGGATTCTTGAAATATCCTTCATTCGACTATCCTATCTGGTGCCATCAAAGTTGGCAATTTTTCGACTAAAATGCCCTTAGTCCGCGAGGCCCCTTTGCAAACGGCTGTAGAAGCTGCTAGGCAGCGACAGCATGAAAAACTTAAAGACGATAAAGAGAGTGAAACTTTTGGGAGTGGGGTTCGTCTGTGCAGCGGTTAGCCTGATGGCTGCTACAGCTCAGGCATTTTTGCCGCAAGTGGGAGTTTACGGGCCCAATGGGGCCCGCATCGCCTTTAAGAGGACGGGCCCCAAAGGCTCTGAGATGATCACCATCCGTGAGTTCGAACCTTTGACACGGTCAGAGGAGATTGAAGAGGGAGAGCGTGTCACTCGAAAAATACAAATGCCTGAGACGGCCTTTAGGGAGCTTTTGAAATTAAAGCTCGAGTCGATGGATCAGAGAATTTTGACGCCAGAGCAGAGAGAGCTACTCAAGGGCTATTTAGCAAAAAATCTCCCATTTGATGCAGACCTCCAAAGCGAGCTTGCAGATCTGACAAATCGTCTTCGGCGCATAGAAGCTGCGCTAAAAGAAGAAGGTGAGACAGACTATTTGGTGAACTTGAAAGCCTCTACGGAGTCCAAGCTGCAGGACGTACGAGAGGCCATCGCGTTTCAGTCTGAAATGGATGGGGCAGAGCTCAAGAGAGTTCTCAAGCATGAGGATGATAAAGGCGGCATTGTTTTCAATCTCTTGCACGAAATGGTGTCGATTAAAAAATGCGGAGATCTTTCTGGAGTACAAAAGCCGGGCACTACCTGCATCACGAGCCAGGGTGTTGTGTTCGTAAGAGTTTCAAAACCAGAAGCCGGATGGCGTGCGGCTACAGCAAACGGTAAAACTTGGTTTGATGCGGTGAAGACGAACCTGAACCATGCAGAGGCGAGAGCCTTTTGTAAAAGGCCAGGATTTGCCCTGCCAACACAGGAGGATTACGAATCGTTTAGAGCCTACTTTGAACGAACCTCATCCGGTTACTTCACCGGTGCAGGTCGTGAAGAACTCTACGCATTGTTTCCTAACATGAAAGACAATTGGTTCTGGTCTGACACGGAGTATCCGGTTGATTCTGGTGGCGCGTACGTATTCTCTGGCAGCCTCGGCGCCATCTACGTCGACGACCGCAGCCTCAGGTACGTCCCTTTTGCGGTCCGTTGTGTGTCGGCGCCCAGCGTGGATTGGCAGGCCCGTTGAGGGCCTTATCCATATGGAAGTCACCTGGGAGCTCAAGAGTTTTGGACAGCTCGGGAACCTCGAGCTCTACGAAATGCTAGCACTTCGAGAGCGTGTCTTCATCGTTGAGCAGAAGTGCCCCTATCCCGACTGCGACGGAAAGGATCTCGATGCCCTGCACTTGCTAGGTCGAGTGGCGGATCCAGGAAGTTCGAAAATCGTCGCTTACTTGCGCATCTTGAAACCCGGAGTGCGCTATGCAGAGGCTTCGATCGGTCGGGTTGTCGTCGCCCCTGAGTTTCGTCGAATGAACCTGGGACGTGCACTCACGACTCAAGGCCTAGGAGCGATCCGCAATCACCTCGGTCCGATTGCAGTGCGAATCTCCGCTCAGGCCTATCTCGAAAAATTTTATTCCGAATTCGGCTTCGTGCGCGTGGGAGGCCAGTACATGGAGGACTGGATTCCGCATGTCGAGATGCTCAGGCCTTCGGATAACCGCTGATCTGGCGCTCATGAAGCGCCTCTGGAGGAATTCCTCCGGGAACATCAACCGCCTCCAACTTTCCAGCACCCCAGAGCTGCCTGCCCACGAACTTTCTAAAGAGGCCTTCGAGCTCATTTCTGACCGCTTGTCCCTCAAGCACTCCGAGAAGGCGGGCGATTGCCTCAAAAGTGCAGACATAAGAGTCCCGATGTTCGCGCCTGAGCCGGTACTCCGAGAGAGGCCCTGGAGCGAGCGTCACCCGCCTTACCCCGGCAAGCTCGGGCTCACGCCTTCCCACACGCCTAGCCTGGTTCCAGGTTCCGTCCGGTACAATGAGGGTAAATTTTCTCCCTGGATCCTGCCTCAGCTCACGCTCAAGCCAGAGGTCATCGACGCATTGAGCCTCTGGCTCCGGAAAAAGAAGCAACGGGACAAACCCTGGCTTGAAAAGCTCCGCACCGGTGAGCCGGGTCTCGCGTCCTTCGTGGTGGGCAATTCCTGCCTCGGTGCCCCCGCGCCAGAGAACGCGTGAACCTGGGAGAACATGGGCAGCCAAAAGCCCAGTATTGGTTGTCGATTTTGTTTCTTGCCGATGGATGACGAGGCAGAGTTCGGTCCGATGGAGCCTAACCGCCGGAAACTCCTGACACAGACAGAGCGTAGGCCTGAGCCTGCAGCGCTGACAACGGGTCTTGAGCTTCTGTGCCAGGCGGCTTGCCATAAAAGTGGCGACTCCGGTAGGGATCGAACCTACGACCTCATGCTTAGAAGGCACGTGCTCTATCCAACTGAGCTACGGAGTCGCTGCCCTGGAGTTAACACAGCCCAGCGGGCCCATGCTAGACTCGAAACAGCATGGCCCCTCTCTACGAATATGCATGCCCCAAATGCCAGACTCGCTTTGAAGAGCGGGTCTCCCGGCACGACTCACCGGCCCCGCCATGCCCCCAGTGCGGTGAAAAGAACCCGCTCAAACAGCTCTCCCGATTTGCAGTTGCTGGCCAGGGCGACCTTCGTGAAAGCACCCTACACGGATGCCATGGCCCCCACCGACATGACGGCGACAACGGGCACGGTCACTAGGCGCTTTTTGCTGTTTTTTCTTGCTGTTGCGCTTCAGCCTTCCTGGGCCCACGCTCGCGAACGCAAAGGAGTCCATCTCGGAGCCTTTCCGATCGCCAACTTTTCGAGTGACGCGGGATATACGGTCGGCGCTCTTGCGCAACGATTTGACTACGGGCAAGGGATCGAGCCCGCCCCGGGTGCGCGCCCCTTCCAAAGCCTGCTCACCCTTCAGGCAACCTACGCAAGCCAAGGACCGCGGGACGCCTGGGTAGCCTACGAAGCTTTCGTTGATCCCTCTTTGGATAGCACAGGCTGGCGATGGGCTGCTGATTTCTACGCCATGGAAAGCAACTACCAGCGATATTACGGACTGGGGCCGGAGACCCAGCGGCTCCCATCGCTTGAGGCGCAGGGGTTTTATTTTTACGACCGCAAACTGTTCTGGCTGGGAGCCTCCATCCGAAAGAAGTTTCATAAGCTCGGAGGCGTCGATTTTCAAATCGGCGCCGCTCAGGTGTCCACGCGCGCAGAACCTGGCCAAGGCGCAAATGGACAGAGCAAGTATGAGGGCGACTTTGGATCAGCACCCATCTCGCAGACCTACACTCAACTCACTGCGCGAGCCATTTGGGAGCGCAGAAATTCTGAGTTCATCCCCACTCGCGGAAGCTTTTCAATGATCTCCCTCACGTCAGCCCCATTGGGGACCCCGGCGGACGACTGGTCTCGCCTGGATCTGGACTTCAGACGCTACTTTGAAATCATAGCAGCACGAAAACTCTGGCTTGCCTCGCAGGTCAGATACTCGGGCGCAAGCAGCCAAGCGCCGCTGCACGAAAAGGCGAGACTCGGAAGCCTCGGAACCTTTCGGGGCGTTGCACTCAATCGGTATCTCTCTAACCATTCAGCCAGCTTGCGCAACGAGCTCCGCTCGATGTGGTACTCTGGCAATTTTTTTGGCTTGCCTCTCAAACTCGGGTCCGGGGTGTATGTGGACGCTGGACGAGTCTCAGAAGAGCTACGACTCATCGGGCAAAGCCCCACTCGACTGGCCTGGGGTATCGCTTTTTTTGGAAGCTACTTTACTGATGATTTTTTAGGGAGCGCGGACTTTGGATTTTCAAAAGACGGATCGTCTCTTTACTTGCGTCTCGGGCACGCTTTTTAATGGTGCTCTCGAACAGACTCGAACTGTTACGCCTTACGGCACTGGCTTCTAAGACCAGCGTGTCTACCAATTCCACCACGAGAGCGCCTGATTCCCCATATAGCACACTTATGCGGCTTGTGGCTTACTTCCTCCAGAGCCATCACCGGAGTCCGAAGGGTCCGTCTTAATGGCACTTGCCGCAGCCGGAGCCAAACGCTTCAGTTCTTCAAGCTGCCGAGCCATCTTTTCGTATTTTTTCTGGAGCTCGGAATGCACGGCATTAGGGACCATCATCCGCCTCTGCTCAGTGAGCTGCTCCACCCGGAGCCGCATCTCCTTCATCTTGGTATTGAGCTGGTCATTTTCAGTTCGGACGGTCTGCAGAATTCTCTGGGTTTGGCCCAGCTTGTACTTTGATGATCCCTCGTCCATGTTCGAGGTTCCAGTCTTAGCACGCTCAACCGACATCTGTAGCTTAGCCACTTGATCCTTGAGCCTCATGAGTTGAACAGACTTACTCCTCATGGCCTCGTCCCGTTGTCTAATCTCATTTAAGAGACGGTTCTCTCGGCTCTTAAACTCATGCTCCCTTTGCCTTGCCTGCTGAGTGATTCTGCGGGTGGCCTCAGCCAACTTCACCCGCTCAGTCATTAACTCACCCGCAATGCCCTCAATCCATCGCTCGACCTTGGCGTTTTTGGCCTGAGCCATGATCGTAGGCTTCTCTTTTTCCATTCGATCTACAAACTTTGAAAACCTTGCAGTATCGGCAGTGACTTCAAACTCTTTGGCAATCGCAGATTCAGCTGATCCATCAAAAACAGGAGTCAGGCTCGGAGACGAACCATCTGCCTGCTCCAGAGCTTGAGCGTCGATCAGAGACTCATCTTGCGTCAGAGCCTGAGACAAGTCTTCAGCAGCTGGATCTCCAACCCCGGGAGCGACTGGCTGAACTACGGGCGATGTTGCCTTTTTAGGCTTCAGACCAAAGAGGGCCGCAAGGCTTCCTAAAAGACTTTGCCTTGGCTTATTTTGCGTCTTGGGCTTTGGAGCGGCCCCACCCGCAAGCCGCACTTGCGCGCTATCACTCTGGAGTTGATGCTCCCTAGAGCCTGAGACAGTAATTTTAGTCGAGTCTGAGAACATCTTTTGGGTGGTCCCCTTGACCCGAGTCGACCCCTTCACTTCCTCTTCCAGCTCATCGGGAGGCAAAATGCTCTCTTCTGGAAACACTTCGTCAAACTGGCCTTCAGTATTGCCAGACTTCTTGGGCAATAACTTCTTATAGTCGACGTCTCCCAAGGCCGTGAACTCACTGACTGGAGCACTCTGTTCTGCCTCAACCGGCAAGCTCACCAGTTCGATCTTGCCTCGTTCTCTGGGCTGAGCCGTGAGCGGCTGGCGCTCCAGACTCATCAAGACGCAAGCTTCAGCGGAGCCCGAGCCTGGCTCAAACTTGAAAACCACTTGCTCGCCCAAAAACAGCAAAGAATGGAGCATGGCTTCAATCCGGTCCCCTGGCTTTGCTGAAGTCACTCGATCCACAAGCCCAGCAGGCTGAATGCCTTTGTCTTGCGGCACACTGAAGATCACCGAGATTCCGATTTTTTCATTATCGATGCCACATTCAATTCGAATGGGTTCGTCTTTCAGAATAAAACGGTGCGCATCAACGACTGCCTGCAAAATCGAGATTCGAAACTCAAGCTCATCCGGAATCGCCTTACGAAAACGGGCCGCCAACAAATCAGAAACCCGCCCCACTCCATTGAGGTCAAAAATCACCTCATGAAAAATGCGAGCTTCTGGCCGCATCAGCCCAGAAAGACCCACGGACTTGGGAGCTCTAAATGGCGTAAATCCTTCAGCCATCGCGGAAGCCCCCCGGACCAAAAATCGATCTAAAAGAATCCTTTTCTTGAATCAGCTCAGACCTCAAACGCTCCCCGCGAGACCAGAGCTTGAGCTGCTCACTTACGGGAGCCGTACGATCGAGACCGATTGCGTTGAGTGGAATATCTTGGGTCGCAGTCTGTACCATCCACGGCTCAGGCAAGAGCCGCGCAATGGCGGCCTGATCCAAAATCAAGCGTCCTGCAACTCTAAAACCATGATCTCTGATTTTGGTAAGCCACCGGAGATTGAAGTAGCCAAGATGAAGCGCCTGCCAAATCAACCATCCCGATCTCAGAACGGCTTGTTCGTAGTCGAGCACATTTCTCGAATAGAGCTCCTCCATCATGACCGCCGGAATCGGGCCACAAAGCTCGTGACAGAAAACCGCAACAAAAAATGGTTCAATCACTCCACCGTCGCTCCAAAGACGCCCGGCAGATTTTAAAAATTGATCCGAAAGCTCAAAGGGAGCAACCCCTGCACTCCCCGACTCGGAAGTAGCACTCAACCCCACGAGAGTCTGCTTCAACTGGGCAGCCTCTCGACTAAAAGGGCGCACCTTTTCATAAAAAGACGGAAAGAAAACCGACCCGAGAGGCTTAAAACGCTGGAGCTCATCAGGGGTAAAAAAATCGAGCGGCGCCTTAACGGCTACAAACTTACTGTTACCAGAAAGTAGCAAATAGACGGGCGCGGGCACCGGAAGATAGGCACAAAGAGACTCAACGGGGATAGCACTCATCGTCCCCTGCTCTTCGACCGGCACTTTTTTGCGCGAAAACAGCATACCCCTCCAAGAAAGGATGGACCCCTTCCTTGAACGTATCGGTACCTAAGGGCGCCCATTCAAGGGCTCCACCCCGATCTATTGGATTTTATTATGACACGCCGCCCAATGATTGGCCCGATCCAAGAGCTCGGGAGCCTGGCTGCTGCACTCCGCCAAAGCACGAGGACAGCGCGGATGAAAATGACAGCCGGCTGGCGGTGATAACGGGGAGGGAAGATCCCCCCTCAGAAGGATACGCTGACGCGACCGTGTGGGGTCTGGTACGGGAATCGCCGAAAGTAAAGCCTGACTGTAGGGATGCTGAGGAGCGCGGTAAAGGTCAGAAGAGGTCGCTAACTCAACAATTCTACCTAAATACATGACAGCGACGCGGCTAGAAATGTGCCTAACGACATTGAGATCGTGCGCAATGAAAAGATAGGTCAACTTTAAGTCGCGTTGTAGATCCTGAAGTAAATTGACGATCTGCGCTTGAATCGAAACATCGAGCGCTGAAACCGGCTCGTCGCACACAATAAACTCCGGCTCAACAGCAAGCGCCCGCGCGATGCAGATGCGCTGTCTCTGGCCTCCAGAAAATTCATGCGGATACCGGGTGAGCGACTCTCTACGAAGCCCGCACAAATCCAGAAGTCGATGAATCTTTGCCATGCGTTCAGTTCGATCAGAAGCCAACCCATGGATTTCTATGGGCTCAGAAAGAATCTCTTCGACCGTCATGCGTGGATTGAGTGACGCAAAAGGATCCTGAAAAATGATCTGCATGCGTTTTCGTAAGCTGCGCATCGCAGCAGAGCCAAGAGCCGTGATTTCTTGCCCCTGAAAAAAAACTTGGCCCTGAGTGGGCTCAATCAGACGCAAGATACAGCGCCCTAAAGTTGATTTGCCGCAGCCCGATTCTCCCACCAGCCCCAGGGTTTCACCTCTCGCAATACTGAAGCTCACCCCAGAGACAGCATGCACGGCCCCAGTCTCTCGACCAAACCAGCCTCCCCGAACAGCAAAGCGCTTCGAGAGATCACGAACTTCAAGGAGTGGCGTTGCCTCAAGACTCACGCAAAATCCCTCACACAACGCACCCAGTGCTCCGCATCCTTTTGCCTGAGCTCAGGCTCGATGGCCTTGCAGGCATCGAGGACATGGGCACACCGTTCTTGAAAGCGACACCCTTGAGGCAACTCGAGCAAATGAGGAACAATTCCTGGAATTGCCTTCAATCTCTGAGGAGACGAACCGTCCGAACTCACAGAAGGAATGCTCTCCAGTAGGCCACGAGTATAAGGCATGCTCGGCTGGGCAAACAGCTTGCGCACTGGAGCCTGCTCAACCACTCGACCAGCGTACATCACTACCACTTCATCAGCCATCTCGGCCACCACCCCCAGATCGTGAGTGATGAGCATGAGCCCAAGACCATCCGATTGCTGCAGATCACGCAACAGGTCTAGAATTTGAGCCTGGATCGTCACATCCAAAGCCGTCGTGGGCTCATCTGCAATCAAGACTTGGGGATTGCAAGAGAGCGCCATGGCAATCATCACCCGTTGCCGCATTCCTCCCGAAAGCTGATGCGGATAATCGTCGATCCGCTTTTCTGGGGCAGGAATGCCGACACGTTTCAGCATTTCAATCGATTTGTCGCGGGCCTCTTTTTTTTTCAGGCCCTGATGCAACATGACCGCTTCCATAATCTGGTTGCCGACGGTGTAGACCGGATTGAGCGATGTCATTGGCTCCTGAAAAATCATGGAGATCTCGTTGCCACGGATTTTGCGCATTTCGTCTTCTGAGAGCGAAAGCAGGTTTCTTCCCTGATACAAAATCTCTCCGCCCACAATCCGACCCGCAGGCTGAGCCAGCAGCCGCAGGATTGAAAGACTGGTGACGCTCTTTCCACAGCCAGACTCTCCAACAATACCCAAGGTCTTGCCGCGCTCGATTGAAAAACTCACGTCGTCGACGGCCCGGACTTCTCCAGAGTCGGTAAAAAATGAAGCCCTCAGATTCTTTACTTGGAGCAAGATCTCTTTCACTCGACTCCCCTTATAGAAACCTGATCCGAATCATGCCACGAAAAATCCTCAAGTCCGATCCCTGTGAATCCCTTTCTCACCAACCAGAACTGAAACCGGTGCACCAAAAAGGCAGCACTCCCATCCTGGCTCACCAGATCTTGAGCCGCATCCACCGCAGCTTGCTTGCTGGCCCGCGATTCAGGATTACGAATTTTCGAGAGGAGCCCCTCCAGCTGAGAGCGCCCCTCTGTCATCCCCGGAATCTCGATTGCACCCGCAGCACCAATAAAAATCTCAAGAAAGGAGGCAGTTCCAGGCAAATCCGCAACCCAGGTGATGGGCCAGAGATCCACTTGCCCGTCCTCAATTGCCTTGCGCCGTTCTTCAGCTGTCAGGGACAGCCCATCGACCCTGAGTCCAACTCGCTCCCACGACTTTTTTAAAATTCTACAAATAGACTCCTCAAACGGGTGATTCAGGCAACCCAGCTTGAAGGCAGGCAAGCCTCGGCCAAAAGGATGCCCATTAGAGCCCAGAATGTCTCTAGCCCGATCGGCATCTGACCTCTGAAATCGATGCTTGTACTCCAGGCGATACCCCCAAAGCCCCGGAGGCAAGGGACCATGAGCCTCGACGGCTCGCCCCCCGTAAACCGCATCGATCAAGTCATCACGTTCTACCGCGAGCCCAAAAGCAAGCCGCAGGCCCCGTTTCTTTGCGAGCACAGGGTTCTTAGCAGAGATCCCGACCATCAAGAGATCTGACCTTGCGACCTTAACGAGCTCAACTCCCTTCTGACTGACTTCCTCGCTGAGCTTTCCATCCGCCCCCAAGATCGAAGCCTTCAGAGAGGGCGGAAATTCAATCAAATCCAAGTCTCCCGAAAGTAAGCGGCTCCAATCTCCAGAGCTATCCGAAGACAGATCCACCTCAATTCTTTTAACTACCGAGCCTGCCCCTGTGGATCGCCAAATCAGACGACCTTTTTTACTAAACGGAGGAATCTGTTCGAGACGGAACGCCCCAGAACCAACAGGGCTGGAGCTAAAATCCCAACCAGAGGCTACACCTTCGCGGACTGGCAGAACTGAAGAAGCGGGATGAGCTAGAAAATACTCAAACTCGGGATCAGGAAAACGGAGCTCCACAACAGCGCGAGTGGGAGACTCACACCAAATCGACTGGGATGACTTCAGTCGTTTTGAAAGGTAGGCCTTCCATGGAGAACGAGAAGAAGGCTCCATGTGCCGATGCACTGAATCGACCCAATCACAGGCACTGACGACACGACTCAAGCCATCCCTGCTTCTGCGGTCTTTCCCTCGAAAAATACGAGACGAATGAAATCTGCGATCTTGCCTGAAATCCAAGATCCAGCGTCGACCGCCGCGCTCTCGAGTGGGCATTTTTTCAAGGAGCCAAGGCTCCAGCGACCTTCGATTAAAAATCAGGGCTCCGCCTGCACCCTGGCCAGACAAGACCCCAGATGAGACTGAGGAGTCTCTTCGGTACCGAAGAGGGGTCTCGTAAACGCGGCCAATCTCACGAAGTGAAATCCAGTCATGAGCCGCGGCTGGATCGAGCGTCGCCACCGGCCCAGATCTCAGCCTGAGCACAGACGCAGAGGCAGTTTGCGACAGGCACGAAAATGCCAACGCAACCGACAGAACGAACTTCAAATGCTTCCATCCATCAGATCGACTTACGATCACGCCAGCGCACCTTAATTTCTCCCGCACCAGAACGAACTTCCCAGCGTCGAGCCCAACCGTCTTGGGGATCCGGATCCTCACGAACCAACTCAAAGGGCGGCTGGCCCGCTTTCTCTAAAATCACCTTTGCAACAAAAGAGCGACCCATCCGTTGGACAATAGTCATTTTCCAAGTCTCAGCCCCATCCCGACTCCGACCTATGAGCTCACCGGCCTCAGACCAGCTCCAAGACACCCGGGCCAAGTCGGGACATGGAATCCGATTCATGAATAGCACTGAGGCCCACTCCAGCGGAATTCCGCCCCAGGAACCTGTTTTCTTTGAAACCCTCTCCTGGGGGGTTTCTACTTTGAAATCATTTCCGCGAATTTCGATCAACGCTGCACGGGCACCCATCAGTTGGGTCACCTCGATACGAACCCCTTTTTCGGGACTGGCTTGAACGATGGCTGGAAATTGGCCGCTTGCTTCTTTTGATTTGGCTTTCATCCACACTCGACCTTCGACCCCTCGAGGCACCCCAGAACAGACTTCAAGTGCAAGCCCATCCCAGTCACGACGGGGCCGGACGGTAGAACACGCCGAAATCACGAGCGACACAACAGCCAGGGCCAAAACGGCAGCAGTCTTGTGCATAGCTTTTGATCTTAGCCAATTCGAACGCGTTGCACGAACTATTTGGTGTCTGACAACGGGCTAGCCGCCGGCAATCGCTCCTGAGGAGCCCTTCGTTGCGCACGAGCAAGCTCTTGCTGCAGCGACTCAAGCTTGATGGCGAGCTTCTGGCGCTCTTGTTCCTGGTTTGCAAACCGGATGGCATCGGCATAGATCCCAGCCGCACGTTCAGCAAAACCTGAGCGCACATAAGCGTCTGCTAAATGCTCAAGAATAGTGGGCTCCTGAGGCTTCAGCTTGGCCGCTTTTTCTAATTGTACGACCGATTCTCGCACTCGGCCTACTGTAAACAAATACCAGCCCCAACTATCTACAATATAACCGTTATCAGGCTTGAGCTTAAGAGCCCGCTTCAAAAATTTTTCAGCGTCGGCCAGGCGCATGCCTCGTACGGTGTAAGTGTAGCCCAAGTAGTTGAGCGCCTCTGCATGGTCCGGGTGTGATTGAACGAGCGCCTCCATCTGGGCCAGAGCCTCATCCCCCCTTCCTTCGCGGTCGTACAGGCTTCCCAGAAAATAACGAACTCGTTCATCTTCAGGAAAAATCTCCACCGCTTGTTCAAGCGCCTGAATGGCCAGACGAGAATTCTTGAGCTCGTCCTCGAGGCTAGCCTGATACAAATAGAGAGCAACCACTCTTGGAGATCTCAAAATGGCGCGCGCCACCCAAGTCCGAGCGTCCTCCGTTTTTCCGGACGACTTCTTAAGATGCGCTACATGGATCTGTGCGTCTCCAAAAAGTTTCGAATCCGGAGCGATCTTTGAAAGGGTCTCAATGGCGGGCTCGACACGCCCTTGCTCCTCGTAGACGTTGCCCAGATAATAAAGCACTCGGTCAGAGTCGGGAGCTTGCTTGAGGATTTGCTCAAACGTGGTCGCCGCGCGATCCAACTTTTTTAGCTCCATCTGAACGAGCCCCAGCTTCACTTTTACGTTCAGGTCCTCAGAATCCCCCAGAGCCAAGCTCTCCAAGAAAGGCTCTGCCTCTGTGTACTTTTCTTCTTTTAACAGGAGAGTGGCCAGACGGTTTGCCGCCGCAGAATCTTGACCGTTCTCAAACGACTCGCGATAGATCTTTTTTGCTTCGCTACTTCGTCCTCTTTCTTCGTACAAAAAGCCCAACGCCAGATAGGCCTGAGAATAACCTGGCTTGAGCTCGATGGCCTTACGATAAGCCGCCACTGCAGCGCTCCAGTTCTCTCGTCTGCGCTCAGAAAGCCCTAAATAAAACCAACCCATATGAGACTCTGGATTGCGCTTGACCAGCTGCTTCAAAGTCCGAACTGCTTCGTCGTGGCGATTCAATTCACCTAGAGCGTGACTCTTAAAAAGGTACGCCTCTTCATGGGTCGGATCCTGCTGCACCACACGATCATATTCTTTCAGGGCAAGCTCGGTCTGCTGAGTGGTCGACAAGATCCCGGCCAGCATCAAGCGAGCATCAATCAGCTTTGGGTCTAGCTCGAGTGCCTTCTTGCAGGCCTCAAGACCCTGTGCGCCATCGCCCTTTTTGAGCCACTCGGCGGCTAACCGTGCATGGACCCATGCTGACTTGGGATCGTAAACGAGCGTGAGGCGGTACTCTTCAATGGCGCGATCGATTTGTCCTTCGGCAGAGTAGGCCTGAGCCAGGCTGTAGTGATATTCAGCAGTTGCAGCGCCACCCCCATCTATCGGGGCGATTTGATTTGCATATTCCTCAGATTTTGCTGGACTCAACGAGTCAGGCTTCCTCACCTCTTGCGGCCTTGACTCGAGGGTGGAGCAACCTGCAAGCCCTGCAGCAAATTGCACGGCTAGGCACGCTGCAAGAGAGCACCTCCGAATCATTTTAATGCACCTGGCCATGGAGAAATCCCCTTTCTCTAGGTCCTCATCGACTTTTTTTTGGGATCCCTTGACGACTCGCCGCGTTTTTGGGGTGATGTCGTCGCGTGTTTCAGTGGCTGGCCGCTGGAACACCCCCTGCACTAGGGCTCAGCAGCAGTGCAGCGGGTCGCCAAAAATCAGGCAGGGTGGGCTTGCTTGACTTTGGTGCAGCGAATTGTTAACCGCCGCGTCAAGAGCTGATGACACGGAGCTTCGGAACCCAGGGCTGGGTGAACAAGCGGCGTGACAGAAAGCAGACAGGCAACAACTAGGGGGAAATCATGAACGAGACAAAAGTCATCAAGCGCTATCAGAACCGTAAGCTCTACGACACTCATGAGTCGAGTTACGTAACGCTCGACGAGATCGCCAAAATGATCAAAGCCGGAGAAGACCTTCGGGTGATCGACAACAAGACTAAAAACGACATCACTGCCGCGACTCTCACACAGCTCCTGTACGAGAGTGAAAAGAAGGCAAAAAACCAACCTTCAGTTGAGCTCCTCAAAGAGATCATCAAGAATGGCGACGGTTCCTTCTCAGGCTACATCCAAGCCAAGACTGCCTCAGAGCTTGCCCGATTCGACCAGGACCTCTCGAATGCAAGCTTGAGCAATGGCGTAGCCCTCAATCAGTAGGCGGCCTTGCTTCTTTTCTTTAAGGGCCTTCCTTCCTTTGAATTCGGGAGGGAAGGCCCTTAGACTATCTGGAGTATGTCACGCTACATTCTTCTGCTGCTTCCAGTCCTGGGTGCTTTTCTTCTCGCAAACCCTCGGTCCTCGTTGGGACAAGATGGAATGCAACGCTGGTCAAAAGATCCAGCCTGGGCCCAAGAAGCTCCTGCCCGAAATTCTGACTCAAAACGCGAACGCCAGGTCGCCGAGCGAAGCTACAAAAGCGAGGGGCGTCGGGCCTACACTCCCTTCTCTCCTGGATCCAACAACCTCTCACTCGACATCGGACAGATTTTTCTCTTCGGTGACAAAGGCAACGATGAGACGGGGTTTTCAGATAGCATCGGATTTCAAATCCATAACGTCCACTCAGTGAGTGACATCTTTGGCCTCGATACCGCTCTAGCATTCTCTTCACATGGGCCAAACCTTGGGTCAGTCAGGGATTATTCTCTTACTTCGCTCAAGCTGGGACTTCGAGCTAACCTGGCCTGGTATGACAAGGCCATTCCGTATGCCACTTTTGGTCTCGGGTTTTTTAGACCCAACGAAAAGCTTTCAAGCACTGAATCCATCAATGCCATTCTGTTTGGCCTTTACCTCGGAGCAGGCGTCAACCTTGAAGTCACCGATACTCTTTTCTTTGGCGCCTCGCTGACGCTGCACGACATGTTTGGCACACGAAGAGCCATCTCAAACGGCGGTGGAACCCTTGAGGTGGATGGCGGCTTTGCGTCTTTTCTAGTCAGTGCGGGCGTGAGTTTTTAATCAATCCCGCAATCAAATCGACGAGCTGTTGTTTGTCGAACTCATAGCTCTCGTTGCAGAAATCACATCTGACTGAGGCTCTTTCATCTTCACGAAGCATGGCTTCAAGCTCCGTGGGCCCTACCAAAGCGAGCGCTCGCTCGACCCGCTCCCGTGAGCAGCTGCACGCAAAGCCAAGCTGCCTTTCTTCTAGGAGCATAAACGACGAGTCCGAAAAAATTCTGGCCAGAAGCTTTGTAGGCTCTGTTC
>JBKCVM010000088.1:0-50227 GCA_046317855.1 Oligoflexia bacterium | reverse complement strand
CGCCATGCCGCTCAAGTACTTGGCGAATCTTCCAGAGGCGGTCCGAATCGTTGGCTCCGTGCACGGAGCCCTCTTCGTACTCTATGTGGGACTCGGCGCGATTCTAGCCGAGCGAATCCGATGGTCTTCGAAAAAGCTGTTACTCGCCTGCCTGATCTCCAGCGTTCCGTTCGGGCCGTTTGTTTTCGACAAGATGCTCTTTCCTCCTGAAAACTAAGCCCGAATCTTTAGGCTTCTTGCTGGCCCCAAGACGGAAACGGGTCCTTGGTTTTTAGCCAATGGTCTTTTCCTTTCTCAAGCTCCGCATCACTCAGAAGACAAGCATCGAATCCCCGAGTGATCTGATCCCGGTCGAGGTTCTGGCCAATCAGGACGATTTCTTGTTGTCGGTCTCCGAAGTCTTTGTCCCAAAGGGACTGAATTCGGGCGAGCTCCTGCTCGTCGGCATCCCATTCGTCATGTGGAATCGCAGCATACCAACGCCCACCCCCTTCAACTGAGCTGACACCTCCGGCTTGAGACCAGATCCCGATGTGCTCAGGACGCGAGGCAATCCAGAAAAAGCCCTTGGAGCGAATGACCCCTTCCCATCCGTCGTTAAAGAGCGCCCAGAGCCGCACTGGGTGAAACGGTTTGCGAGCAAGATAGACGAAGCTTGTAATCCCATATTCGTCCATCTCGGACGCCTCCTCGCCCCTGAGAGTCTTCATCCAGCCAGCAGCCTGCGAGGCACGATCAAAGTCAAAGAGCCCTGTGTTCAAGATTTCGCGGCCCGCAACCTTACCGAACTCCGAGAGCAGGAGTTTAGCCTGTGGATTGAGTTTCTTGAGAATCGCCTTCAACCGCGCAAGTTCGCCGGACTCAACAAGATCCGTCTTATTCAAAATCAGGACATCCGCGAACTCTATTTGATCGATCAGCAGATCCGTAATGGTTCGCTCATCTTCTTCTCCTACCCCGATCCCCCGAGCTTTCAGCTCTTGGGACTCCTCATAGTCTCGGAGAAAATTGAAGGCATCGACCACAGTGACCATGGTATCGAGGCGCGCAACAGAGACTAAGGATGAACCATTTTCGTCCTCGAAGACAAAAGTCTCAGCCACTGGAAGTGGCTCGGAGATCCCTGTCGACTCAATTAAGAGATAGTCGAAACGACTCTCCTCTGCGAGACGCTTAATCTCGACGAGAAGATCTTCTCTCAATGTGCAGCAGATGCAGCCGTTCTGCATCTCAATCAGCTTTTCTTCAGTACGGCTTAATGCAGCGCCACCATTGGCAACCCATGCCGCGTCGATATTGACGCTACTCATGTCGTTGACAATGACTGCGACCTTTAATCCTTCGCGGTTATGGAGGATGTGATTGAGAAGGGTTGTTTTGCCGGCACCTAGAAAACCGGACAACACTGTTACGGGTAAGCGTTGGGACAAAATCATGAACTAGCCCTTTCCGGTTCGGCCGGCTGGTTTGGCTGGAATGGTCTGCCGAACAACTCGAAGATCAGGAACATCTCCGCCGTTGAATTTCGGGTCGGGCGTATCACCCTCAAAGTCACCTTCCTCGTGACCTTCCTCATTTGAAAACTCATTTGAAAACTCATTAGAAAACTCATTAGAAAACTCATCCGGAAATTCAAATTTGGGAAAAGGATTTTCGAACTTACTCCAGTCGAGCCTCATTTCAAAATCTGTGAGCACGCAAGCCTCGAGGGTGCGTATCCACTCGGCTGTCAGAGGCTGGTCCGAAACGAAAGCAATTTCAGTCATCCGATCGCCATACCGAACATCCCAGGTTTGCCTGAGTTCAGGATCTCTCTGTAGAATCGCCTGCTGCTCCAGTGGCGATAGAGTAGCTAGCCAGTAGCCTTCAGGGCTAAAAAAGAAACCTGAGGGCCCGACCTGGCTCATTGCTATCGAGAGTTGATGATGACTGGCGAGCCAAACCGTCCCACAGCTTCGCAGAATGGATTCAGGCCATTTTTCAATCAGCGCGTTCAAGCGAACCGGATGGAAAGGCAGGCGAGAGCGAAAACAGGTTGGCGTCGACACGTGAGTCGACGACTGAATGGCCTTCTGCCAAGCGGCGCTCCGATAGGTCTTCACGCAATCAAAAAGCGGCTCCTGATGCCACCCTTGCAGGCATAATTTGACCGGAGTCCATCAAAAAAGGCCTCAGAGTCTCCACATCCTTATAGTCGATCACGAGGTCCGAGTTCGGACGCTCTCTACGGCGAGTAAACCTTGAATCTCCTTCCCGATCTCTTGTTTCAAATTTTGAGGAGGATTCATCTAGGGAAGACCTGCTCTTGCTTACGTGAATCTTCATTGAACAGCTTTAGCCTTCTTTCTTAAGCGGATTTGAATGGACTGAAGCCGAGGAGATAAATCCGCAAGCTTCGCTTGTCGGATAGCGTTTGAGATTCCTCCCTGCTTGTCGATTGTTCGAATAGCCCGTGTCGAAAGCCGAAGCCGTAGCGTCTCTCCCAGTTCTGGGATCGTGTACTTCTTGTCCTTGAGGTTCGGTAACCAACGAGTCCGGGTCTTAATATTGGAATGGCTAACTTGGTTGCCGGTAGCAGGACCTTTGCCAGTGAACTCACATTTTCTTGCCATGAGACTTTTACTCCTACTTTGGGTCGAGCGCCTCTCCAGAAGACTTGGAGATGCGAACCGTTGTCTTGTTTCCGTCAGGAGTATTGAGCACCTTTACTCCAATTCGGGTCGGGCGGTTGGTCTTTGGATCCACGATCATGACATTGGACAGATGAATTGCGCTTTCGATAGCCTCAATTCCGCCCTGCGGATTCTTTTGAGAAGGCTTGAGATGCCGCTTCAGGCGTTGAACGCCCTCTACGATGGCGCGATTCTCTTTTTTCCGGAGGCGAATGATCTTTCCACGCTTTCCCTTGTCTTTGCCTGCGATCACTTCCACCAGGTCCCCGACCCTCAGGCGGGTTTTTACCTGACTTTGATGAACCATAACTTCCTCTTTCGCTTACTCTTTACTGTGACTCGGTAGCTTACTTTCCACGAAAAGCACGTGCTTCCTGACCTTCGGGTCATACTCCATGAATTGGAGCGTATCGGCTGTGTAGTAGGCGTAACCAGAGCCCGCGGTCGACGTGAGTTTTACCTTCTCGCGCATGATCACTTCTCCTTCTTCGATGCGTTGGCATACCTCCTCTTAAACCTTTCCACGCGTCCTTCGGTATCGAGCAAACGCTCTTTTCCGGTAAAGAACGGGTGTGAGGCGCTGGAAACTTCCACCTTCACGACAGGATACTCCTGTCCATCTTCCCAAACTGCGTTTTCCTTGGCCTGGGCAGTGGATCGAGTGAGAAAAGAGTAGCCGCTAGACACATCTCGATAAATGACCTCGCGGTAGACTGGGTGAATGCCTTGCTTCATGTGCGAGCCTCCTTTGACTCTTGCAACTTTGCTGCAGTTACTAATGCAACAAAGTTGCAAGAGTCAAATCAAAAGCCACCTCGCGCTGAAATCCATTGTGGAGATAACGAATCAACTTTCTGAAACAGCTCCAGTGCAGTAAAAAAGAGGCGCTTGGAACCTAAGAACAGCAGAAAAACGCAGAACGAGGAATTGAAACGCGCATTCGCGGCGCTGGAGCGGGCATCTCTGCGCCTAACGCAGCCTCGTATATCGATCTTGAAAGCATTGATCGCGGATCACGGTCCTTTTAGTGTGGACGAGATCAGATCCATCGCAGGATCTAAGGATCTAGATCGAGTGACGATCTATCGCTGTCTGACGGCGTTCGAGGAAATCGGGCTCGTGCGCCGCTGTGAATTCGGCGATAGCACCTCACGCTACGAGTATTCTGCTGACGAGCACCACCATCACCACGTGATCTGCAAACGGTGTCGCAAAGTGGAGAATGTCGAGGAGTGCATCCCCAAAGGGCTGATCAACTCGGTGCGCTCAATGGGCTATGTGAACGTGTCGCACAGCCTGGAGTTCTTCGGAGTGTGCAAGAGGTGCAGTGACGCTTGATAGCACTCTCCCAACTGAACTGCCCCCAGACCCCCGGCCCCTATGCTCCCTGATCTATGGGATCGAGGTTATGGAAACCCGCATAGATCCAGAGCATTTGCTCAATTAGGGATCAGTTCAGGTGGGTGGCTGCTCAGGCTTCTGTCCGGCAGTAGAAGCGCCCTGATCCCCCCCGTCCCCTTTCAATGCCGCCTTCACCGCTGCAACCAAGGGCGGCAGCAGGGTCGTGAGCACTGCAATGATCTGCGGAAGCTCCCTCAGCACCCAGTCTTTCCAGCTCAAGAACTGGCGAATCCGACGTGCCAACTTCATTAGCGGCAAGACCAGAAACAGGGCTGAAATCAAAAAGGCCCCGTAGAGAGTGCCTAAGCCCACGGCAAGTAGATTCCAGGCAGCGGTCGTTTCGGGCGTGCGCGGCATTGAAGCGAGCCCAAAGGCGGCCACCAAGGCTCCGCCCTGTACCAGGACAAAGACCAGGACGAAGACCAGGCCGATTCTAAGAGCAACGGTTCTTAGTAAAGAACGGAACATCAGTAACCGACTCATCGGCGCACTCCCGGTTTCACTTGAGATTTGCTGCGCCCCGACCCATTTCTTGACCGGCCCGAGCTTCCCTGTTATCCACGGGTCTTCAAAAGTTTGAGGATTTCAAGATGGCAACACCAAAAAAGAAAATTTCTAAAAGCCGCCGGAACATGCGCCGCTTTTCTCCGGTTTACCGCCTCGATCACGTCGAGCTGACCACTTCGCCCACAACTGGCGAAGTAACCCGACCACACCGCGTCACCCTGGCAACGATCGACAGTTACGTCGCCGAGAAAAAGCGCGCCAAAGAGACACGCAAGACTTCACAAAGCTCCGGCGCCAAGGCCTGATTGGTCCGAAGTCTTCACTCTAGAGCAGCTTTTGTGAGCCTGGCCCTTTTGGTTGCCCAGGCTCACAGCTTTTGCTTTGCCTCTCAGGCTGCTCCTCGGCCCCCTACTCCTACAAAGTCAAAGAACCCCTGGTCACAGGTACGAGGCCCTGCCCCAGCTCCTCAGGGGGCCCAAGTCATCGGAACCCCGACTGCAGGCTGCCTCACGGGGGCTCTCATGCTCCCAATCAAGGGCGCAGGCTTCAGGCTTGCCCGGCCCGAACGGCGTAGAAACTTTGGCCACCCAGAGCTTGTAAGGCTCATCCGATCACTAGGAGCTGAGCTTGCCGCCTCGGGGGAACCCCCACTTTTCATTGGAGACTTGAGCCAGGCTCGCGGCGGCCCCACCCTTTCGGCCCACGCCAGCCACCAGACGGGACTGGATGCGGATATCTACTTTTGGCGCAAAAAGGGTCTGACAGGACCTCCTCCCAGCATGGTCGACAAAGCAAAGCTCGAGGTGTCCAACACCTTTGGAGACGCGCAGATCCGCGTGCTCAAGCGCATGGCAGAGAACGAACGAGTCGACCGGATTCTGGTTCATTTTGCTATCAAGAAAGCTCTCTGCAGCAGGGTGCCCTCAGAGGGTTGGATCGGCAAAATTCGTCCTTGGTTTGGACACGACCGTCACTTCCATCTGAGACTCAAATGTCCGGAGGGAAGCTCGTCGTGCGTAGATGGAGAACCCATTCCGCCCGGAAATGGCTGCGACGCTACGCTCGACTGGTGGTGGAGCGCTGAGGCACGTGCAGAGGAGAAGAAAAGTCTGTACCGGCAAGAAAATCCAGTGATGCCAGAACTCCCTCAAGCTTGCCTTCACCTGATCTAGCTCCAAGGGCTCGTTGCTGACGGTCAGCTGCCTGACAGCTCTGCCAGCCAGATGCTAGACGCCCGCGTCGTCTTCCCGTAGATTGCCGGAGTCATGCGCCCCGGGTTCTTTCGACATCCAATTTTTCTAAGCTTAATGATCCACGTTGCGCTCGTTTTTATTTTGGGCCCTGGACATGAAGAAGAGAACCACACTGTCCGCTGGTTTGACGGAACGGTTGAACTGGGAGAGCCTGGCGACGGGCACCATGGAAGTCTTCATTTCCATCGGGAAAACCAAAAAGTAAAAAAACGCACGCCCCGTTCTGAACCTGACCACACTGGATCAAGCCAGGATCTAAAGACCGCCAACGCAGGGACTTCTACTCCAGAACCAGCACCAGGAGATACCGGGCTGATTGAACTGAACGAAGAATTTTCGCAGAGTCTGGCTTCGGGGGGCAGAGGGGGTGCGCCTCTTGATGAAAAAAGCCGCTACATTTTGACAGTCTTACAGCGCCTGGATGCGGTTAAAAAATATCCTCGAGAATCCCTGCTGCGTGAAGAAGAAGGCAAAGTGACACTGACCCTCGTCATCGCAACCGATGGAACGATCCAGTCGTATGAAATCACTCGCCCCTCGCACTTTCTGGCTCTCAATCGTGCGACCCTCGAGGCGGCAGCAAGGATCGGAAAACTCGCCCCCCTCCCCAGCCTCTGGGCACGGAGCATCCGACTCCCGGTGACTCTTTCATACAAAACAGAACAGTAGCTTGATTTTGCATTTTTGAGGGCTAGATTGCGCAAAATGCAATCAACACGATCTATTTCATTTCGGGCTAGCGTCACGCCGTTCGTGATCACATTCGGGCAAGCCTTTGGGCAGGTCTTGCTGGGGCTCGCGGTATTGAGCCACTCAAGCGCACACGCTGAAAACCAATCAGAAGTAGCGATTCCAGAAATCACGGTATTGGGAGTAACAGGAGACCAACGCTCCTCAGTGCATGAGTTTCTTCCAACAGTCAGCGAAGTTTCAGGCAGAAAGCTCGACAAAAAGCGCCAATCCACTCTAGGAGAAACACTTGCACGCGAAACTGGAGTGAGCTCCACCCAGTACGGACCTAACGCCAGTCGACCTGTGATCCGTGGACTGGAGGGCGAGCGGGTTCGAATTCTTCAGGGGGGCATTGGAACGCTCGACGCCTCAGCAACCAGCGTGGACCACGCCATCGCGATGGACCCCCTTTTGATTGACCGAGTGGAAATCATTCGAGGATCAGCAGCGCTGCTCTACGGAAGCAGTGCGATTGGCGGCGTCGTGAATACGACGAGCTCGAGAATCCCCACTCGACTCAACTATGACTCGAAGATCCGGTTGGATTCACGCTTTTCGAGCGTAGATCAAGGAAGATCGCTGGGGTTGCTCGTGAACTCAAGCAGTGGTCGTTGGGCCTACCATTTGGATTCGATTGTTCGTGGCTCGGAGAACTACCAAACTCCGTTGAGGACGGTCACCAACAGCCAGAGCCAATCGTTTGAGGGGGCACTGGGACTCTCACAAATCGGCGAAAGGGGGTATTTTGGGGCGTCTTTTTCGAACTTCAACACCGACTACGGTGTCGTCAAGAGTGAAGATGTCACCATTGACCTCACTCGAAGCCGAATGGATTTTGCTGGGGAATTCAAGTCAGACGGCTGGATTGAATCCGGAAGAGTGGCTGGCGCAGTTTCGTACTACAAGCATACTGAAATGGAAGGCTCAGCGGTGGGAACCACCTTTCGGAACCGCGGAGCTGAGGCCAGAGCAGACTTAAAGCATCGCGCAGTGAGATTGGGCAGGGTGCCGATACAGGGAATACTGGGCGTTCAGGCTCAGCTCTTTGGCTTTACAGCAGTCGGAAGAGAAGCATTCTTGCCTTCGACATTGAACTCCCAGGGAGCAGTGTTTGCCTACGAAGAAATTCAAGCAGGTGACTTCACTCCCACTTTTGGCGCTCGTGCTGAGCTCTCTCGAGTGACCAAAGAATCATCAATCAGTCGCGATTTTGTGGCCCCAAGCCTTGCCGCGGGAACGCTTTACCGGCTGACGGATACAGTTTGGCTAGGAGTGAACACAACGTTTACGGAACGTGCGCCAAATTATCAGGAACTTTTTGCAGATGGCCCGCACATTGCCACTGGAAGTTTTGAGAAAGGCGATGCTGCGCTCAGGCCTGAGATCGGAAAATCGCTAGAATTTTCGGTCCGCAGAAAAACAGAATCAGGACAAGGAAGGGCCACCGTGTTTGTTCAGGATTTCACGCGCTTTATTGCGCTAATCCCGAACGGCGAACTCGACCCGGACGATAGTCTCCCTGAGTTTGAATTTAGATCTGTCTCTGCGGTCCTTTATGGAGCGGAGCTTGAGCACACGCAGCGCCTGCCCTGGACGCTTTGGGATGGAGCCTGGGAGCTGGAGGCAAGGCTCGACCTAGTGCGGGGCCGAGATCGCACGAATGAGACTCATCTTCCGCGAATCACTCCGGTGCGCGAGACGGTGGGACTTGCATTTCGAGGCAACTCTTGGGGAGCTGAGATTGAGATTGCACGGTCGGAGGCACAGGGATTTGTGGCACCCAACGAGACGCCGACTTCGGCTTATACGATGATCAATGTGGGGGCAGACTTTCCGTTCACCACAGGCTTTGGTGCGGCACGGATTACGGCTAAGCTACAGAATGCCCTGAATGTCGACGGCAGGAATCATGTATCGTTTGTGAAGGACTTGGCTCCGTTGGCGGGAAGGAATGTGGTGGTGGGGGTGCAGGCCAGGCTATAAACTGACCGCTCCCAAATCCCTTTGCAGGTGGGTGCAGGCTGCTCGGGCAGTTAACGAATGGACCAACCTAAAAACCACTGCAGCACCCCTGCGGGCTGCGCAGGGTCTCCAAAAGGTACGCACAAAGCCAAGTGCGCATCCCCCAAATCCCAAGCCCACGCACTCCAGTCGGGAAAATTCTTGAATCCCACTACACCCGATTCCAGAGAGTGAACCTCGTAACGCCCAATCGGCGCCTCCAACCCGGTACCCAGAGCCTTTGAAAGCGCCTCTTTAGCGCACCATACTGCCCATGGACTCAACCCGGATACCTCAACGAGCTTTTTCTCAGGTTCTGAAAGGTACCGAAGCGCCACTCTCAGCGGTCGCCCAGTCTGAGCACCCACCTCAAGATCTACACCACAGCTTTCGCCCTCAAAGCCCAGAACTACTGCCAAGTGTTGCGAATGCGTTCTCGAAAAGCTCATCCCGTTGCAGGCTACTCCGCCCCGACGCTTGAGCTCCAGCTCCGCAAAACGGGCCAATACGGACTGTGAGAGTCTGCCAGGATGGCGATAACGGGCCTTGAGGGAATCCCATTCGATGGGGTCATCCAAAAGCTGCAGACAAACATCCTCTGACAGTGGCCACTCTCCAAGCCACTTCACTCCGGCAAGCCCGGCTGTGCGGGCCTTACCCTTGCGGTCAAGGATCGAAAACCAGAGAACCTGAAGAGAATACTCAGCCGGACGCGACATCTCTGTGAAACTGGCTCCTGAAAGCTTAAGGCTTGATGCTCAACCATACCCACACAAATGAGCCAGTTCAATGGTATCCCATGTCTATGACGCTGTCGGATCTCACCCATTGGGAAGCCCTCTTTGAAAAGAAAGTTTTGGAGTCCAGTACCTTCAACTCTACAAAAGACCCTGCTCACGATCCTGCTCACTTTCGGCGCGTTGCTCAAACTGCCAAACGCCTCTGCTCCGAGGAAAGCGCGCGCTTGGAGGTCGTGCTGCCAGCCGCTTGGCTTCATGATCTGGTCAATGTGCCAAAAAATGACCCAAGGCGCTCTCAGGCATCCCGACTCTCTGCCAGTGCGGCATCTGACTTTTTAGCCACTCATCGTTACCCGGTCGAGCTCCTTGCCGACATTGAACACGCAATCGAGGCCCATAGCTTCAGCGCCAAAATCGAACCCCGCACTATTGAAGCCGCCATTGTGCAGGACGCGGACCGACTCGACGGACTGGGTGCAATTGGCATTGCTCGCTGCTTTTCGGTCGGAGGAATGCTGGGGCGAACTATTTACCATCCTCAAGATCCGCTAGGACACCGCCGACCTCTGGATGATCTTGAGTACACGGTGGACCATTTTTTTGTGAAACTCTTCAAAGTTGCACAAACGTTGCGGACCCGATCAGGTCAAGCCGAGGGACTCAGGCGTGCCGAGCACATGCGCCGCTTTTTGGAGCAACTTCAGGCAGAAATTACTGATCCCTCTTCAAACTGACGGGTCAGTTTGGACGAGGCTCGCCCGCAAACCAAACCCAATCCGCAAGATCTCCATACCTCTTGTGACGAATCGGCTCTCGAAGCAACAGATCAGGATCCAGCTCCTCCAGTAAATACTCCGACGCATCAACAAACCGAATCACATGGATCCGCTGATCTGGCGCGCGAACTCGCAAACGCCTCACCACGCCATCGTTGTAATCAGAATGAAAACTTCCCACCACGAGCGCCCTAAAAGATACGCTTGGCTTCAGAAGCTCATAAGCAATCACGTCATCCGTGAGGCACTGCGCCTCAAAATAGCGCTCCATCTGATCCGGTGTGGCATGCCCTTCACCCATCGCAGTCTCGAAGCGCTCTCGGTACCCCGGGCCCCCCAAGGCAAAGCCGGGCGGAACAAGGGTCCCAATGACCGAGGGATCCAGCGAAGCGATCCCCCCCGCCACTACGGGTGCCTTTTCTTGCCTCGACAGATTGGTTCCAAGGAGCTCACCCCCAAAGCGCAGACCCGCGTTCAAAATCGGAAGATAACTTCGAGACCGCCCCTTTCCCTGTAAATCATCCAAGAGCAAGGTGCCTGAAATCTGCCCCTGCCTAAAGCGCGCCCAAGCTCCATCAATCGCCGCTTGATCCTTGCGATTCAAAAACTCCCAACCGAGAACCCAGCGATCTGCTGGGCCAAAGCCCTTAGACTCCACGGCCCACTCAAGAGCCCGGCTCTGTTGCAGCTGCACCTGAGGAGTGTCGTGCTTTTCTCCGAGCACCAAAACCTGAATTTTCGAAAAGGCCTCGCGCGCCTCTTTTTCAAGCAGGAACCTTCTGGCCTGAACATCATAAATTCGACCATTCCAGACGTCCGTTGAGGCAGCCTGCGTGGTGCTCGACTCGTGTCTCGAGGAATTTTCCAAGTCCCGCGCCCAGGCCTTTCCCAAAGAAAAACCCCACCCCAAGCCCGGACCGACCCCCAGGCATAAACCCAGACTCACGGCTCGAGCAAAAAAAAGAGTCGCTGAAATCGCAGTTCTCATACTCTCTTTAATTACTCGATGCACCGGCACAACTCCAGTTGCTTGCAATAGGGCGCTGTGCAAGAAATCAGGACCTATGAAAACTTTCACTGAGTTCTCAGGCTTTCAACTTCGCGAAGCCTCCGCAAAATCCAAAGAGCTTCAAGCCGGACTTGCCCCGACCTCAGCACCTGCCGAAGGCGGGCAAACCTCAACCCCAGAGGAACTTGCCACTGCGCACCGTGAGGCGTTGGCCGCGTATCTTACCGAGAAATTTAAACTCGAAGGAGACCGCCTCAGCCTCTTTGTTGAGGCCCTTGAAGTGGCTCACTCCAAACCGCGGGAGCTTCAGAACCTCAAGCGCGTGGTAGTCTATGCTGTTGCGGAGGGAGAAAAGACCCCGTCGCAAGTTCACGTCCGCGGGGGCCACGGCTTTGCTGCCGAGTACCTGGCTCCCGTTCGGGGCCCAAACGATCGCCGGCAATCGGGCAAGCCTGCAGGCAAAGGTGGAAAAGGCGGAAAAGGCGACCGGAAAAAGCGGGGACGAGGCCGCAGGCAGGGACAGGGACAAAACCAAAGGCGGGACGCAACGGGACGCCCAGCTGGCTCGCCCCCCAGCGGAGGGCCAGCCAAGCCCACTGCTAAACCCCAAGAACGCCGGGGTCCAAACGCCCCTCGTTAATTTGCGGAGTTTGGGGGAGGTTTACTTTTTGCGCTCAATTGAGTAGCGCTGCGTCATGAACTTAACCTGGTTCAGCGCCCTCGCCAGCCTCCCCCTCCTTCTCTCCCCACTTGTTTCAACACTCCACGCCGCAGCCCCCTCTCGACCCACCCCAGAGGCCGCATTCAGCCTGGAGCTTGACCCAACCGACTCAGCCCCTCCTCTAGAGCGCCTCCAAATCCAAGCCTTTCTCGATCAAGTGAGTGCGACGCTTCCTGAGCGGCTGAAGACCACACTCAAACGCAAAGTGACCCTACGCTTTGAGGCTCTCGACGGTGCTCCGGGCGTGTACGTCCCTCCGTGTATTGGGAGCGATCTTAATCCCGAAGTCGCTGCGCAGACACTCGGAGAGATTCGGGCAGCCTCATCGTGGCCGCTCGAAAAAAGACGAGCGCTTCGAGAACTGGTCATCCACCAGGGATTCAGGGCAGAGATTTTGGGAGGTGAGGCTAAGGCTCGAACCTACCCCTGCGGCCACACCAACCTCTATCGCCTCGCCATGGCCACCGTGATCCATGAACTCGGTCATCTCTACGATTACGCAAGTCCACACACTCCCCAAGAGCTCACCACACTCCGAGTTTGTGAGATTGCCCAAGAAGACTCTGAAGAGTGCCGCCAGCTCAGAGAACGCAAAACCATCAGCACTCAAGACCGTTTCAGAAATCTGATGGGATGGGTTGAGACAGGCAATTTCTTAATTCGATCTAGAAAACAAGAAAATCGCTCCCACCTCCGAAGCCCGGATCCCTACGAGTTCACCCACCCCGAAGAAAGCTTCTCCGTCAATCTCGAGTACTTCTTGTTAGACCCCGAATTTGCCTGCAGGCGCCCTTCGGTTCACCGCTTTTTTAGCTCCCATTTTGAAGTCGACCCTCACCCCGGGCGCTCGTGTCGCACACAAACCCAACTTCCACTTTTTACCGGAATCATCGGAACACCAAACCCCGTGGCCCAACTCGATCCTTCGCGAGTCTACGAAATCCATGCGCTGTTTGCAGGAAAAGGCCCAAGCTTCATGAGTAAATGGGGGCACACCCTTTTTAGGATCATCCTCTGTGATCCTGCTCGAGAGCAACCGGGCCCCGATTGCATGATCGATGTTGGCCATCACGTGGTCGTGAGTTTTAGAGCCAACGTCTCCGATCTATCGATCTCCTACTGGAAAGGACTGACCGGTCAGTACTCTTCGCTCCTTTTTACTCAGCCATTTCTTGCAGTGATCGAAGAGTACAACAAAGCAGATCTGCGAGAACTGATCAGCCTTCCGCTCAAGCTCACGACCGAACAGAAAACCACTTTCATCGAACGGGTACTCGAAGCCTCCTGGGAATACTCAGGCAGGTATCGCTTCATCAACAATAACTGCGCCATAGAAGGCCTCAACTTTTTGAAGTCCGTTCTGGGGATTACAGAAGATCACAGACTGAACCGCTGGCATGCGGCCAAGCCCAACGGGCTTCATGAGATGCTTCAAGAGCTCGAGATCTCGGATGCCTCGGTGCTTAAAACCCCCAGGTCAGATGCAGCAACTACGCCTTCAACTCAAACTCCTGCTGACGGGGGTGGATATTACTACGCTTCAAAAAAACCTGAGCTCGATAGCGCCTTTAAAGGAATTCGCGACGCTCTGGAGGCCACTTGCGGAGCAGGTTGCTTGGGTCAGTTTCCAGATACTCTTGAAGAGTACCTGGATGAAACTCAGGCGGCATTGAGACGAAGCCTCTACGATCAACTCTGGGATCCCGCCTGGAGCGAGCGCAGAGCCAGCGCAAAGCTGACCCGCAAAGTCACGGCTTCTCGATTTTTTTTGTTGGAGACTTTTTCTATCAGGCGATTCGAAATGTCTCGAATGAGACGAATCACGGCTGCTCTAGAAGACGGCTTCACCGAGGGCTTGCCTAAGGAAAGCAAATCGCAAGTGAATGAAATCAAAGCCAAGGCCCAGCGCCTGGTTCAGCTCCAGCAGCGCAAACATCCTGCGTTCATGCAGGGAACGGGTTACGGCATTCCAATTCAGACCCAGTCCGATTGGAGTGAGCTCCAAAAAACCCAGGACAGAGCCTCTCCACAAAAAAGCCTTCCAGAACTCGAAGAAGAAAGTCGGCTCATCCAAGAAATCACCGATTGGGCCAAGAAAGCCTTCAAAAAAGAAGCTGCAGAGCTCGAGGCCTCATCCCAAAACCACACCTTTTTTATGAAAGAAATGCGGTCCAAATGAAAGCGCTCCTACTGACTTGTTTTGAACCTTTTGGCGGACGGAACCAGAACCGAAGTGAGCTCTTGGCTCGAGCCATGCCCCAACTCGAAGAGCTCAAACAAGAGTTTGATACGATCGAAGTCTGCCGCCTCCCGGTCGTCTATGACGTGGCCCGCGGGATTGCCCTGGATTTCATACGCACGCGCCAAGCCCAAGGCTTTGAACCCATCGTGGTTTCGTTTGGCGAGTGCAGTGGAAGTCAGATTCGAATCGAAACGGGCGCTCAAAACCTCGATGACTCTCACACCGAAGCTGACAACTCTGGTCAGCGCAGACAGGGCGTACCTGTCGTTCCAGGGGCTCCGGATCGTATTGATTTTGGTTTTCCCATTGCTGCTCTGGCCTCTTCACCCTCTCTGCGTGCCTTGAAGCCTTTACTTTCAGAGGATGCCGGAAGTTTTTTGTGCAATCACTTAGCCTTTGGCCTTGCTCATGAGCTGAGCCGAGACAGCATTCCTTACCTCTTTATTCATGTTGGCCGAGACTCCGAACATGAGCCAGCAGTCGAGGCGCGCGCGATTGCTGCCGGACTGAGCGCTGCTTGCCGCGAGGCGCTCGTATGATCTTGATCACCGGTGCCAGTGCAGGGATTGGTGAAGCCTGCGCCAGGGTCTTTGCTGCACAGAAAAAAGATCTCTTCTTGATTGCTAGAAGAGAGGACCGTCTCGCCCAACTCGCAAGCAAGCTTGAGCGCGAGCACGGGATCCAAACCCACCGCGCGGCGCTCGATGTTTCAGACCAAAAAGCCTGGAAAGAGCTCCTCAAGCGCCACTCAACTGAGTTTGATCGGATGGACACCTGCGTCGTGAATGCGGGCTTGGCGCTGGGGCTTGACCCTGTTCAGGAGGCTACTCCAGAAGATTGGGACCAAATGATCGAGACCAATCTCAAAGGCGCTCTGTGGACCACACACGCAGTGCTTCCTTTTTTTAAAAGAAAGAATCGAGGCCAATTCATTTTCATGGGCTCAGTGGCGGCGCGCTGGATGTACCCACGCGGAAACGTCTATTCTGCCACCAAAGCGGCGCTTCATGCATTTGCAGAGTCCATGCGGCTGGATCTCTTGGGATCTCAAATCCGAGTGTCTGTTCTTGCACCAGGAATGGTGGAAACTGAATTTAGCCAAGTGCGGTTCAAGGGCGACACCGATCGCGCGCGCTCAGTGTATCGCGGCATCGACGCTCTCACTCCTCAAGATATCGCAGAAGCCGCAGCTTGGGTGGCTTCAAGGCCAGAGCGTGTGACTATTCAAGAAATGGTGATCTACCCCACCGCTCAGGCCAGCACGTCTCAGATTTTTAGACAGAACGTTTAGGCCGCCTTGAGCGACTCTTTTGCCTTTTCAGCATAAGGCAAGCACACCCAACCATCCGGCTTTGAATGGGTTGAAAGAATCAAGGTCGCCCCGCCCTGAGCTTCAAAGACCTTGAGGGCCATAGAGGCATCGCCGTGCTCTTCTGCAATGGCGACGAACTCTTGAATGATTGCTCTCGGAGTCGAGCCCAGGATCTTGTAGCGTTTTCCATCAATCGAGAACCTAAACACTGCAACCACTCTGGTTTGAACCTCTCCCAGCTGCAAGGCCTTGGGCTTATCCTTGAGAAAGCGTTTAAAATAGGCCAGCAGGGCTTCTTCAGACTTGAGAAAAATGGGTTGGCTCATAGCTACCCTTCTCGTCGGCGCCGGGCCTCTAAAACTACACAGCAAAAACCAGAAATAAGCATTTCCATTTATTTTCAACGCTTTAAATCACTTATCCCAGATTAGTTAATTTTTATTTACATTTTTTCCAACCCATCTCAATCTAGAGAAGGAGGCTCATGAGCCATGAAAGCATTGCGCAGCGCGCTAGGACGGTTTGAAGCAAAAGTCTTTGCCGCCCTTTTTGCCCTCTGGTTGATGAGCGCCTGCAAGGGCATCCAACCCGCTTCTTCAGAGGCCCCACGCGCACCTCAGTCTGCGCGACAGGTCGAAGCCTTCAGTCCAAGCTCTTTGGTCTGCAACCCCCTCACCGAAGGATCGGGAACCGACACCGATCCAGTCGAACCTTCCGCTGGAATTCGAGGCCGACTCTTTTCAATCCCTAACTGGGAGACCTGCCTCTGGGCTCGCAACTGCTTGCAAATCCCAGTGGACGGGTTCCTGGCCGAGGGTACGGACCTGGGGATGAATCTGTTTTTTCAAGACATCAACGTCCCCACGCGACTCTTCACTGCCGGCTTTGAAACCCAATCCGGGGAAGTCATCAGAAACCCCCAAGGCGAAGTCGTTTACGAATGGTTTGGGCTCGACTTGCAGGCACAGATCAAGCTGGGCCCCAACGACCCGGCTGGCCAGT
This sequence comes from Oligoflexia bacterium, assembly GCA_046317855.1. Lineage (GTDB taxonomy): Bacteria > Bdellovibrionota > UBA1018 > UBA1018 > UBA1018 > CAIOHW01. The sequence continues at coordinate 33,859 of JBKCVM010000088.1, read as the reverse complement.
ATCAGTTTGCTCTGATCAGCGATGACGGAGTGATCCTGGACCTCGACACCACGGGCCAGGGCCTTCAACCTGCGATTCAAGATCCACTGATTCACGCCCCAAAGCTCTCGTGCGCTTCACAAACCGTAACCCTGAGCGCGGCCTCAAAAATCCCAATGCGGCTACGCTATTTTCAAGGCCCCAGATTTCACATTGCCCTTCAGCTCCTGTGGAGACTCAACCCGACCACACTTCAAACCAGCCACTGCGGCGAGCAAGGCACCCACCTCTATCACAACCCCGACACCACTCCCTCCACTCCGCAAGCTGCGTATGAACAGCTCCTGAGCGAAGGATGGCGCCCACTGGGTCCAGAAAACTTTGAGCTCCCCAGCTCCTCAGGAAACAACCCCTGCGGCCCAATAGGAGGCGGCATCGGGATCTGACCGATCCTCTGCCAAGTGACTATAATCTAATCAACCCTTCTGCCTGAATTAGCCCCCCCTCACCTGACAAAACAAGCACTTAGCTCTGGCACTCTGCTTGCTCATGCCGAATCCCAGATTATGAGCAAAAGCAGTACGTTTGACGAAAAGGCGATCAAAAACACCCCAAAGACCGCAAAGGTCATTTCGATTACGGACTCCCGAAGAGCCCGAATCCGCGCTCTCAAGCTAGACGAAGCCGAGCTCGATTACCGAGCCAAAATCATCGCAATGGACAAACTCTCACTGCTCCAAGAAATGGTGAACTTTCAACAAGAGCGAACTCAAGTGGGAGAACTCACCCTTTCGATGATGATTCGAGGAAAATTCTTATTCAACCAACTTGAAATCAACGCAGAAACGGAAGAACTGCGCACGCTGGCACGCTCTTACCGCCGCCACCTCGAACACGAACTCTCTGCTGCAGGCGGAGAAAAAACCTAGAGCAAGTTGCTTGCTATTGCCCGTTATCCTCGTCGTAGACCACGCGAACTGACTCGTCCTCACCCGGCGCAAAACTCATGTCATGAAACACGATCGCGTTGAGGCCCTGGTCAAAGTACCAGTAACCGCCCGATCCGGGCAGGCCGGAGGGCACGGGCTTGTCCTTGTACAGCACCTGGAGAGTGCTCGTGCGAGGAACCGTTTCGAGAAAAAGCTTGGGCGAAGTGATGCGGCTCACGAGGTCCTTGCCCAGGTCGGCAAGATTGGATCCGAAGTTATTGGTGCAAAGCGGGTAGGCCTTGCCCTTGGTCTCTGCAATGAAATCGCCGTAGCGCGACCCCTGGAGAATCCAGTCGTCCTCGGAGTTGGGTCCGCAACCAAGATCCGTGGTCCAAAAGATCCCGTATGAGACCACTTCTGAAAGTGGCTTAAGCTGGGCAAGCTCCGAAAGCACGCTCTTGAGCGGAAGGCGCCCCTGCTCCTTGGCGTCGGTCACAAAGATGATCGCAAGATTTGCCCTAGGTCGCAAAAATCCCGGATAGTCTCGAAGCGCCTGCAGCACTGGCGCAAAGCCCTCTTCGACGTAGCTGCCAGTGTCGCCCAGTCGCCCCACGGCCCCCTGGAACACGAGCGCCGCGTCCGGAGTCTGGCTATTGAGCTGACTCGAGGCATCGAACCCGACATACGGGGCATCGTCCGTGTCGGTCGAAACGAGCCCCATCTTCCAGTTAAGCGGATTTCCACCCTGAACAAACTGGTCCATGAAGATCTGCGTGTTACGGATCACATTCTGCTGGTGTGTACCCATGCTGCCACTGTTGTCGATCACCCACAGGATATCGACGAGGGTGTTTCCCTGCAGCTGCTTGAGCTTGTGGCTCACATCGCTCTTTTTTGAAGGAGCCTCGACCCGCCTGAAGAGATAGCCCTCATTCGATCCGCAGCCCGAAACGGCCAGCACTCCGAGAGCCCATCCGATCCGAAACCCGTTTCGAATCTTCACTTTGAGCCTCCTCCCCTCAGGCACCGGCTCTCCACCAGCGACTGGATCTTGAAGAATTCATCCGGCCAAAGCACCCCGTCGAGCGGAAAAACAAGGTCGCGGTCGCCGGAACGAAGCGCGCTGGCCTGCTGGCCTGCCAGCACGTCCATTCCCTTGCGGGCTTCGGCTTGGGCGATGCGCATCTGGTGCATGAGCTCGATCTTGACGAACCTAAGCTTGCGGATGGCCTCCGACAGCATCGTGCGCTGGTTGCGCCACTGCCTGCCGAACTCCGACTGCTCAAGCTTTCGGGCAAGCTCAAGCCTCGCGGTGAGCCTGGACTCAAGCCTTTTCCAATGACCTTGGCGTCCGACCACTGACGGGATCGAAGTTCTTAGGCTGCGCAAATGCAGCTCCGAGACTTTTTCCGACTCGGATTGCAGTGACGACACACCGAGGCTTGCCTGCCTTGAAAATGCGTCCGCCGATGCAGGCGGCGGGATCGCGCTGCTCGACGCGAGTGCCGCATCGATGCGCCGGGCCCAGGCACCGTACCGGCTCGAAAATAGCTCAAAGTCCTTCTGGACCGCGCCGTACGAACAGAGCTTGAGGTTCGAGATCGCGCGCACCACCGGAAGCTCGGGCTGGAAGGCATCACCGCTTGCATCGGTACTGAGCGAGGCGATCTCACCGCGGAGCGCCGACACGTCCCCTTTGCGGAGCAGGATCCATGCAAGCTCCTCGCGTGAAACCAAAAACTCAGGAGCCGAAGTGGGGATCTTGCGAAGGTAGCTCTCGGCCTCGTCCCACATGCCGGCCTGGAACAAAAACCGAGAAATCTGGAGCAGATACGAAGAAACCCTCGCGAGATCCTTTTGCTTTTCAAGCGCCGGCTCGGCGTGCTCCTTGAGCGTCGTCGCCGCTCTCGCAAGGTCGCCGCGGCGGGCCTGCGCAAGAGCCACCGTCTGGGCAAGCGGAAGCTTGAGGACATGGTCGTTCGATAGCAACGGAAGAAGCCCGCGTCCCTGCTCGCCCTTACGGAGAGCACCGTAGGCCTGTAGGCTCACGATCGAAATTCCCTTGCGGGGGTCCATTTGCGAAATCTCGTGGACAGCCTCTGGCCCCAGCACCACTCCCCGGTTCAGGAGCAATCGATCCCAGCCAAGTCCCGGGGCAACAAACCCCGGAAGCTCGCGCTCGAGCGCCGCACTGCCGCCAGTCCCGCCCATGCGCAAAAAAGCAATCCACTCTTCGACCATCGACTGCAGGAGTCCGAGCCTGGCAAGCGACGCAATCCGAGCCCCGCTGGCCCAATCCCTAAATCCAGCTGGAACCTGGGGCTCGATTCCGTCCCAGAGATGAAGCACCTGCTCAAACTCAGCCTTGAGATACAACTGGGCCCAGTGATTGACCTCGGGCGACAGGCGCGACCGCGTGCCGTTCCAAGCCGTGAAGAACTCGATCGCAAAAGAGTCATCCAGCTTGAACTGATGCACCAGCGACACTTCGTCCGACTTTGATGCAGTGATCGGAGCGTCTTTGGCTCCGTCGGCGCCCGAGCTGCCTGATTTCCCAGCAAGGGACTGCCCCTTAAGATTCTTGAGCAGGAGCTCGGCTCCTGAACCTGCGTGGGCAGGGCGAAAACCCACAACGATTGTTGCTAGCAGCAGGCTCGAGGCGACGTTACTCCTGGAGATCACTGAGCACCGCCCGTCATCCAGCCGATATCGACATGGCCCACCCAGTGCTGGGTCATGGCGCTCGAGAGCAGGCGCTGCTCGCGGTAGATGTGGTTCTTAACGCCCAGTCTCACCACGCCCGAACGCCCGAGCCAGAAGGCAAAGCCCAGGTCCACGACACCCATCGGCACCGAACCCCGGTCGAGCGCGGCCATGCCGGCGCCGACCGCGATGTACTGGTCGAGGTAAAACACCTGGTCCTGGCTCAGCCTGAACTTTCCGTACAGCGTATTGAACGCCACCGAAGCGTCCCAGCGATTGCGGGCATAGGCAACGTCCGGAACAACGCCCTCCTGGCTGATCAGCTGCTGCGCGGTCAGGGTCAGCGAATTGAACACAGTTGCCGCCTGGAACCCCAGGCTCCAACGATCATTAAAGTGGTAGCGGATTGCGCCGCCCAGTTGCTGGGAGCTCAAAAACGAAGAGTTCGTGAAGTCCTGTCCAGAGCTCACCGTAAACTCAAGCCTGTTTGAAAGCGGGCTGTAGCGCGACTGGACGCTGTAGAGCTTCTCGGTCGAAATCCCACCCGGAGCCTGGTTGGCGGGAAGATTGAGCTGCTGGAGCTGGTCTTCGAGCGAAGGCGCCGCAAGGGCCGCCCCGGATCCAAAAACCATTCCTGCAGCGACAACGGCCTTGCCAAACAAACGCCTCATTTCAAAATCTCCTCAAGCCAGAAGGACACGATTTTCTGGTCGACCTGCGCCTGCGCAGCGAGATCGGCCCATTCGATTCCTGAAACAACAAAGCGCCTGCCCTGCGATTCGCACTTCACGGCAAGCGGAAGTTCATAACCAGGAAGCCCGGGCACCGACTGATAGGTCATCTGCACGAGCGTCCTGCACTCGGAGCCCTGCCTAGGATTAAGAAGCATCGGATTTGCACTCTCCGGGGTCAGGCTGCCTGACAGCGAAAGCGGCTGTGACGGCGACGCTAGCCCCGATCCCGCCGCGGGCGTCACCGGAAGCGACTGGAGCCTGGGCGCGTTCGAAGAAAAAACCGACTCAAAGCGGCCGTGCACCTGGAAACCCATGCGTGAAAGGAGGCTCGCCACGTCGGCCGGAACCCGCTCGAGCATCGGAGTCTGGATCACGACAAGCTTTGCCTTCTGGATCGCGGGCAGTGCAGCAGCAAGGGCCTGGCCGTCCGAAAAAAGGCTCGTCCCGAGCACAACCGCCTGCCTGAGGGCAAGCGCCCGGTCACCGACCTCCTGCATGAGGGGATTCATCACCTGCGCGCCCTGGAAAACCTTGAGCGTTCCCGTGATCTCCGGATCCCTGAGCCCGTCTCCGAGCAGAAGCACCTTGCTCCACGAGGCAGGAAGCGCCTCGAAGGCAAAGCTCTCGGTGCGCGAAAGCCCCTGCGCAAGCCTTGCGATCACGCTGAACTGCTTGAAGCCCGCCTTGGCCGGCTTGAGCAGCACTTCGCCCTGGCGGAACTCGACTTCGCTTCGAATCGAGGCGGGCTCGATCGAAAAGCTCATCGGATAATTGTCGGCGTTCTGATTCGTGACCGGCAGCTTGATGCGAAGCTGCTCCCCTTCGCGCAAAAAACGCATTTCACCCACCGGCCATGCGGCTCGGTCAAAGGCGGGCTCCTTGAGCAGCTGCGCCTCGAGCCTGACCTGCGTCTGGTGCGTCACGCAGCGATCCTGCGCCAAGCTGCTGCCGTACACACAGGCCTTGATCTTGAACACATGGCTCTTTCCAAGCTCGGATTCTGGAATGTTGTGCCACCGGATCGCCCGGCGCGACACCAGCCCCGTGTCGTCCTCACCCGTGGTGATCGTGCCCACGGAGGGGCCCTCGACCGTGACCTGCGGAGCCTGCTCGAGGTTGGGGTCTTCTGCAGTAAACTGAAAGCGCACGTCCGCCACCGCCTGCACCACCGAAGGAGCCGAGATGATTGCAGTCTGCCGGGTGTCCAACACCCTGAAATCCACCGGAAGTTCCGTGCGCTTTCCGGAGGGATCCACGACCAGGATCTTTGCGTTCCAGATGGCCTGGAATCCGCCCGACACGACCGAGTCCTTGCGGGTCACCGTATCCATGGGCGGAGTGACCTTGAGGTCAAACGACGAAGGATCGGCCTCGACGGGATCGATCTGAAGGCCTGATGGAAGCCCGGCAATGTAGAAGCCGAAGGGTCCCTGCGGAAAGTCCTGACTCTTGATCCTTACGCGGGTCCTGAACTCCGTACCCTCGCGGATCTGCAGCATGCCCTGTGCCCACTCGAGGTCCACCGGGCGCGAAACGTTGTGAACCACGAGCAGGACGTTCTTTTCGATCACTGACTGAGGCTCAAGCGTGCTGGAAAGCAGCACGCGCACCCGGTAAGTGCGAAGGTCGAATGAAGGATCGCTCGAGTTGTTGCCCGCCGAAAAGTCCGGCATCCAGCTGAGCAGGCCCGACTGGGCATCAAAGCGTGCCCCCGGCGGAAGATCCGTCACTGCAAGAACAGGCTTTGCCGGAGCGGGAACAAACGCATCGATGCGGTACTCATCAGTCTGCCCTTCGGTGAATTCGAGCTGTTCAGGAACATCAATGCCCCACGGCTTTCCAACCGGACGATCCACGGGCTTCGTGGGAGAAAGCTTTCCAGAAACCCCCTCGTACGGATTAACCTGGCAGCTCGAAAGCACCAGGGCAGAGAAAAGAACCAGGCCACGCATCGTTTTCACCGAACCGTTCATCCGATCATCCTCCCACCGGCCTGAGCAGGAAGGGATAACTGACCTTCACCGCGACGCCGCCCAGGGGCTTGGGGAACTTCCATCCCATCATGCGCCCTGCAATGCAGTTTTCGGTACCCGCGTGCCCGAGCGTGCTCTTTTGAACGCGCGCAAAACCCAGACTTCCCGCAGGTCCCACTTCAAAATTCATCGTTACAGTGCCGCTGATTCCGGGGCTCTGCGAAAGCCCCTGTTCGTAGCAGGCACGAACCTGGTTCAGGTACTTTGCGATCGTGGCCTGGATGACTGCGCGATCCAGCCCCCCCTCCAGCACCACATCGTTGGATACGGCCATCGCAGAAAGCGCGCGGCCTTCGCCCGAGCCCACGGCAGAATTTCCGTAGCCGCCGTTTCCACCGCCCGCACCCTTGGTGCCGACGCCGCCCAGTCCGGCCACTCCGCTGTTGCCCACAGTCGTGCGCTTGACTCCCTGGCCCAGGCCCACGAGCAGTTCGCCGCCGCTTCCCTGGTCACCGCCCGCGCCTGCTCCGGCGCTGGCTGCGATCGAAGTCTTGGCGCCGCCCAGCGCCTTGCTGAGCGTCTTGCTTCCGAGCATCCCCAAAAAACCGAGATTCTGCTGGATGGCGCGCCTGGCCTGCGCGTCCACCTTCTGCACGGACTTGGGAAGCGCGTTTTCTGAAATGGGGTTCACGACCCGCACTGCCTTCTGCTTTTCGGGAAGGATCTTGACCACCACGGGTTCCATCACCGGTGCCTCGATGGCAGTGTGCGAACCCTGCAGCAGGCTACCCGCTGCCATGAACAGGAGCGCAAGCAGCGTGGCAGCGGCAAGGGCCCGCTCCAACGTGCGATCTTTTTTGGCTCCGGCCGCGATCCCCGCCGCAGGAGCATTGGCAAACCCCGGCCCGGCCACTGCACTCGAAACGCTCTTTGAAAGCTCCAGTTTTCCGCGCGAAGTCTCGATGCTCCACACCCCGGGGCGGCGTTCCTCGATGCGAATAGAGGAAGCATCGGGAGGATCCAGCGGGCTCAGGCGCGAGCCCTCAAGCCTGAAGCGACAAAGCCAGGCATCACCATCCGACATCCTGCGCGCGCGGCTCCGTCCGCTGCGACGATGGTAGTCCATGCGGCTGCGCGAACCTGCGTCCGAGATCCAGCCAAAGAGCTGGTGCAGCCCGAAGGTCAGGGTGCCATTGGACGAGGCAAAAATCTTGATCAGGTTTCCGGCATCGTCCTTCAGGCTGAGAGTGCTTGCCATGCCGTTCATTGTTGCACCTCTTGGCCGAGGTCATTGGCAGCGTGGTCGAGAAAGTTTTCACGAAGCCTGAGCAGGCCGTTTGAAAACTCGGCTTGGTCACCGGTCACGACGCTCACTTCGGGGCGTTTCATCTGGCCCTGGATCAGGAGCTCGTCAAAACGGATTTCCTTTCCGGAGCGGTACTTGACCGCAGCCACGGGAGCTCCGCCCTGCTCGCCAGCACGGGCCGCCATGGCCCACGCAGCAACCAGGACCCCAAGAACCACTACTGGAAAGCTGAAACTCTTCCTGAATTTCACGGCAACGCTCACTGAGCACTCCCTCCATTTTGGCCGGCCTGGAGCCGGCCCTCAAAGTAGCTCGCCAGTCGCTCGTTCTTGAGCGACCTGTAAATGTCCCGAAGCCCCGAAAGAACCTCAGCCGAATCTGGATCACGGGCAAGGCGCGACACCTGCGCCTTGAACTCCGAAGCCTGCGGCTGCGCCGCGGGCCCGGCATGCGACGACTGCGTTACGACGCTGTCCGAAACGCGACCCACCGCCGAAGCATAGACCCGGGCCTTTTCGTCAAACGGAAGGGCCATCTGTTCAAGCCCCGCCTTCAGTTCCGGGATCGCTTCAGCCGGAACGCCATCCGGAATCGGGCTTTCTCGGATCTCGCGGGCAAGGCCCTCGAAAACCGCCTGCATGCGCGCAGCCATCGTGCCGCGCGTGGCCTCGTCGGACCGTGCAATCCAGCCGTCGACGCGGCCTGCAAGCGCCGACACCGCCTTGATCCTGCGCTCGAACTGCGTCTTTGAGTTACGTCCGTAAAATGAAATCTTTTTCTGCGCATCGACATCCGCATCGAGCTCAGCAAGCACATGCCTCTGCCACGATGGCCCCGTCATGAGCCGGGCCGAGAGCAGCACCCTCCGGGTCTCGTCGGTCCCGCGTCCGGACTGCTCCAGCCACTCGGCCGCAAGCGCGCGGGCCCCTTCAGTTGACAGGGCCTTGAGCCAGCCAAAATCCAGCACTCCCGAATCCCGCGCCATCGAGAGCCAGAGTTTTTCCTGTAGCAAAGCCTGCTCTGCAGAGAGCTTGAAACGCTGGCGCCCATCGAGGAGCTTACGAACGGACCGACCCCACGCTTCGCGATCTCCCGAAAGCTCGCGCAGGAGTGCAAGCTTGAGCGCCTCCTGCAGTCCCGCAGGCCCGCTCTTTTCAAGCAGGTCGGCCGCACGCGCAAACTCACCCGAGCGCTCGAGCTCCGAGGCAAGCTCCGCGCGTCGCGCAGGATCGCCCTTGGCGGCCAAAAGCCCCAGGACTTCGACGAGCCTGGGCTGGTCCTTGAGCTCAACACTCATCACCCGTGCGTTTTCACACGATTTGGCTGCAAAAAAGCCCTCTCGGCAAAAAGCCACGAACCTTGCCAGCGCATCCGGCCGCCCCAAGGGCTCGCGGCCCAGTGCCACGACCTGCTCAAAGCGCGCCTCATCCCTGATGCGGGACATCTCGGAAAGCTCGCGCGAAAGCTCAGGCTTCAGTCCAGGCTTTGCAGCCGCCCAGGCGGCATCGAGCCAGCTCGACGCCTGCTCCACCACCCGGCCGAGGCCCAAAGCGGACTTGTCCATAGCAAGAATGTCGAGGGCAAGGTTCTGGGACTGCACAGCCCACTGGTCCGGCGAAGACTCCGTCCGCGCCAGGACCGTAAAGAGAGGCAGAGCCTTCGAATAGTTTTTGCCTTCATAAAGGGCGCGCGCCTGCTGGTAGCGGTGCTCGCGAGATCCCGTGAGGGCAGCGAGCCCGGCCATCTCAGCTGCCAAAAGCTCGTTCATCCCGGCCTTCTGAGCGGCCTGCGCTTTGAACTCCCGGAGACGGATGCCCAGCGCCGACGCCGTGGGCTCGGCCTTAATCCAGCGATCGAGCTGGGAAAGCTTGGCCGTGACATCTGCTTCGGAAGCAAGCCAGCCTTCTTGGAACTTTGCCTTTTCGGGCGATGCGGGAAAAAGCGAAAGATAGGCCAGCGCGGCCTGCTGGAAGTCGCGCACGCGCGCAGGCTGACTGATCCGCTCGCCATCAAGCTGGATCACAAGCCTTCGAAGGAGCTTTTCGGCTTCGGTCTTTTCAGTATCGGCTGCTTGCGCCATGAGCGAGGCCGCACGCGGACCCGAAAGCTCTTCGAGCGTCACTCGAAATGCGTCCCAGTCGCGCGCACCGTACTGTTCTTCAGAGAGCCTGCAAAGGCGTGCAAATCCAGGCTGCTTTCGCTGGGCCTGCGCCAGCACGACGGTGCCCGCTGCCTTGTTTCCGGCAGCGTAAAACGCCTCGGCAAGTTCTGGCACGAGCTGCGGCCGCCCGAGCTTCTGGGCAAGCGATTCAACCTTGGCCAGTGCCGAAAGCGCGTCGGCACCCGGCATCTCACCCAAAAAGACGAGGTAATCGCGGAGCGCCTCTTCGCGCACGCCACCCTTCGAATCAAAGAGCGCAAGCTCGATCTCGGCCACGGCCTTTTCGTCCGCAAGACCCGTCCCGCTCGATTGCTTGAAAAGCCACGCACGCTTGTAGCGCACGTACGAACAGAGATCGCCGCCCGAACAAAGCTCCAGCGCCACGGAGTACCAGTGCGCCGCTCGCCCCACATCTCCGGCCTCGGCAAGCTTGAGCGCAGCCTCGCGTGCAAGCTCGGGGAGTTCGCGCTGCGAAGCAATCTTTGCCCAAAGCGGGAGCGCGCGGTCCATCTCTCCGAGATCCGTCAGGAGCCTTGCCTTCTGAAACTCGACCCTGAGCCGTGCAGTTCCCTCGATTTTGGCGTGGCCTGCGCTCGAAAGTGTCTCGTCGTAAAGCACCAGCGCCCTGCGCTGCAAGCTGGATTTGCGTGCAAAATCAGCCGAAGCCGCATCTTCCATGCACAGATCGGCAAGCCGCAGAGTCAGCGGAAGGCGCGACGGATCCGAAAGCAAAAGCGTATCCCGCAGAGCCTCGGTCTCGCGGATCAGGACTTCGTCGGCCAGAGCGCCGCTGGAAACTCCGGCCGCCAAACCTGAAACCAGCCCTCCTACTGCAAGAAGCATCGGGCGCTTTTTCACGGACTAGCTCCTTCCTCCAGCTCCGATCACTGCAAGCTGGATCGAACCAAACGACTGGCTGGGCAGCATCCCCATGAAGCGCGAAACCACTGCGCTCGAAACGGCTTGGTCGGCCTGGAGGGTGATTTCGCCCGGAAACGACTGGCTGGGATGCGTCTTGAGCCAGAGCTCTCGAAGCTCCGACAGCTTGTTCATGAGGGGTTCGGGCTGCTCCAGCAGGTCCTCGGTGAGCCCCACGAACTTCTGGTCGAGGTAGATTCCGGCTGCAGAAATCGCCAGCACCGGAGCGTCCTTCATTTCACGCGAGGTGGAAGCCTGCGGAAGAACCACTCCTTTGGCCACGACTGCAAGCTCGGGCGAGGCCGAAAACGTCTGCAGCAGAAAAATCACCAGCAGGCTGAACATGTCGACCATCGAAGTGAGCATCAGCCCCGCGATCATCAACCTTTTGCGCCGGCTCTTCTGGAACTGCCGCGCCACGAGGTGGCGTGAAAACGAACGATCCCCGAGGTTCTGCGCCTTGATGTTCATCGTACGCTCCCTGCCGCAGCCTCTCTCGAGGCCGGCACCACTCCGAGATTGACCACCTGGTTGCGCCTGAGGCCGTCCATCACCCGCACGAGATCTCCGTAGCTCACGCCAGGCCGGGTCTCGATCATTGCAGAAGAAATGGCAGAAGAACCGGCAGTCCAGCCCGCCACCGTCTGCTCGAGCTGGCGGACCATGAGCTCCGCCGATTCCCCTTTCGCTACGGCTTTCTGGATGACCCTTCCACCCTGCTTGAGCACGAGCTCAGCCTGGCCCGAAGACACCACGTTCACCGAAAGCTCCCGGTTCTGCGAACTCGAGGCCGGCGCCTCGGTTCCATGGCTCTGCTTGACCTGCAGCATTCCCACTTCAAGCCAGACCGCCGTCATCTACAAGTAGCAATTGCACATCGACAAGAGATCGATGAACGGAACGAGATTGATCTCAGCATCCAGGCTCTTTTTACGGCCGGAGCCCGAGGCTCCCCCCACGACTGAAGCCATCGGATCAGACCGTCATCCCGGGTACAGGATGCCCGGACGAACGTGCGCTCGAAAGCGTGCGGCGGCTGGAGTTTGCACCGTTGTTTTCAAGATCGCGATCTGATTCCGTCAAAAACAGCAGGTCATTGAAGATCTCGGTGACATTCTCGGTAAGCGACGCAACCGCCTTGTCCGTGCGATTCTGAAAGATCGCGTAGGCCACAAGAGCCGGAATCGCCACGATCAGACCAAAGGCAGTGCAGTTCATGGCTTCGGCGATGCCCTTGGAGAGCAGAGTGGCACGGTCAGCGGGGCTTGCCGATGCAACGGCGGCAAACGAATGGATCATTCCCACGATCGTTCCGAGCAGGCCCAGCAGGGTGGCCACGTTGCCGAACATTCCGAGAAATCCGGTGCGGCGGTCGAGGTTCGAGATTTCGCGGCTCAGCGCCTCGTCCATGCGGGCCTGAAGCTCATCATCGCCTGCGCCGTTTGCCCGAAGCTGGGCTCCCAGCGCCGCAACGCGGGCGATTCCAGAATTCGTGGAAGTAGCAGCACTGAGCGCCAGATTCTGCGCGCCGATGTAATCCCCGCGCGAAAGGCTCTGAAGCATCTGCGGACGAAAGTTGGACGGCAGGTCCTTGAGTCTCACGTAGAGAGCCAGAGCCCGCTCGGTGATGAACGCGACGGTACAAAGCCCAAACGCGAGGATGAAGTACATGAAAAACCCACCCTCGTTGAAAGCCTGAATAATTCCAGCCATGGAATTCCCCTTCCCCTAGATAAATTTGAAATCTAGCAAGAATGGTAAGACCGAGCAGACGGCTTTTGCAAAGGGTTCCGAGGGTGGGTGGTCATTTTTTGCCGACCTATCGCGTCATCAAAAGGTAGCACTGAAAGGTAGCGCTCCATCTGCCCGCCCATGGCAAAGCCTGAAGAAAAAACCTAGAGCAAGTTGCTTGCAAGCTCGGAGAGCTTAGAGCGCTCCCCTTTTGTGAGCGTAATGTGAGCCGAGATCGCTTCGTCCTTGAACTTATCCACCAGGTAGACGAGCCCGTTATTGGCAGAGTCCACGTAAGGATTGTCGATCTGAAAACTATCCCCCGTCAGTACGATCTTCGTGTCGTCACCTGCTCGAGTGATGATGGTTTTGATCTCATGGGGAGTCAGATTCTGGGACTCATCCACAATGAGATATTGCTGAGGGATCGAGCGGCCACGAATGTAAGTGAGCGGCTCAATCTGAAGCAACCCTTGATTCATGAGCTCCTGACACCCTTTACCGGCTCCTCTTTTGCCTCGACCTGCCGTGGCGCCAAACAAGAAATCAATATTGTCGTAAATAGGCTGCATCCACGGATTGAGCTTTTCTTCAATATCGCCCGGCAAAAACCCGATGTCCTTTCCAAGCGGAAACACTGGGCGAGAAACCAGAAGACGCTGAAAAATCCCTTCATCCACGGTCTTGGCTAGACCCGCCGCAATGGCAAGCAACGTCTTTCCGGTACCGGCCTTTCCCACTAAGCTCACGAGCTTAATGTCGTCATTCATGAGCGCATCGATGGCAAAGGCTTGTTCGGCATTTTTTGGAAAGATCCCCCACAGCCCCTCAGAGGGCTTAAAGAGAGGCACGACACAATCCAAGTCTTTACTAAAACGCCCCATCGCAGTGTGCGTGGGATTGGCTCCATCTTTTAAAATCACATATTGATTGGGCCTGAGCGCCCCAGCTTCTTTGAGCGCACCAGAGTACGGAAGTCGCTTCTGAGCATAGAACTCATCAATGAGAGCGCCATCGACCGTGAGCGTTGCAGTGCCGGCATAAAGTTGCTCAGGCTCAACACTTTCAGGCTCATAGTCTTCAGAAGTAATGCCCAAAGCATCCGCCTTAATCCGCAGATTGACGTCTTTGGTGACAAAAACCACCGGTCGCTTAGGCTGATCCTTACGAAGCGAAATAGCGAGCGCCAGGATCCGATTATCCGCCTTGTCCATGGGGAGCTCCATGGGGAGCGGATTGATTCCGCCAAGCTCCACGGTCAAGACGCCACCGCCCGGCATTTTTACTCCCTTGGAGAGCTCTCCTTCAGACCGCATGTCATCGAGTGTTCGAGAAAACATTCGAGCATGACGCCCAAGCTCACTCATATCCCGCTTAAAGCGATCGATCTCTTCAAGCACGACGATCGGAATCACAATGTCGTTATTTCCAAACTTGAACAGAGCCTGAGGATCAAAGAGCAGGACGTTGGTATCGAGAATGAAAGCCTTGCGCACGGGTAGTTCCCCCTTGTGTCGTCATTTTGACGGAAGGTGCACAAGAAACTCAACCAACAAATTCATTTAAAGACTGATCCGCGTGGCCAGGCGTAAGAGATAGCGCCGATTGGCCTCCTGGCCGGACCGGGCCCCAAGCTCTTCAGCATAAGAGGTGGCCGTCACCCTAAAAAGCCAAGCATCAAACGATGCGCCGTACGAAAGGTAACTCTGATTGTAGCCGCCATAGATGCTGATTGCGGGGAGTTCCCACTCGACACCCAGATGGCTTCCTTTGCGCCAATCATCCACTCCAGAAAACAAAAAAGACTGGTCATAGGTCAGGGTGGCGGCAGTGATTCCACCCAGAGAATACCTGAGCGCAGCGCCCGCACTCAGATTTCCTGGCAGTGTGTCTGAGTTTGATCCTACGAAATCAACGTCACCAATATTCATAAACGAACTGGCAAGTGAAAGCGTCATACTAGGCCCTAGTGACCGAATGTACTGAAGGCCTGCATCCAGTCCGTAACCGGTCTCGTAATTGCCGGCTATCCGACTGAGAGTACTGAGATCTGCTGAAAGTAAATCAGTCAGAGGCAAAGGCTTATACCCCCCCCTTCGCCAAAGAATCTTACCCCCCAAACCCAAACGAATCTCAGAGCCTTCTACTCCGTCGTACCCAATGATCGGAACAGACTCTTGAGCACCTGCTGAGCCTGCCCGCCGTCCACTCTGGGTGCGAGGGCGCCTTCGACCTCCACTCCGCGAAGCCCTTCCAGAGGACGTCCCTCCGCCTCCAACTGAACCGAGGTCAAACGAAGTTCCCCAAGCTGCCTGGATCCCAGTGGTCGTCTGGTAGCCCACCGTGAACTCTGGATAGGCCTGATTCTTTGCAAAAAAAGCATACTGACCATCCACAATCAGCGCCGCCCCAAAGTTGGGCAGAGTGAGAGCAGAAACCACCTGAGCGTTGGCGTAGATGTTCTTACCCATGAGCGTATTGAGCGAGCTAAACGAAAAGTTTGAGAAAGCGCTCATCGTGTCGCCAATGGCGGTATACGTGTCCCAGGATGCAGCCAGATCAAGCCCAAAGAAATGAAGAGTCAAATCTTGATTGCCAGCCATCTGAGCTGGATTGGTAAAGATCCCCTGAACCGCGTCTCGGTCATCCAACTGGAGCGCGATGCCGGCCCCTCCCATGGCTTTCATTCGGGTGTCTCGATACAGTGTGCGCAGTTCGTAACTGGCATCAGCCCGTGCAACAGAGTTCGATCCTAAATTGAAGGCCAAAAGCACGAACAGAATGAAGACCGAAACCAGCGGCTTGCAAAAGAGATCACGAGCAATCTTCACTGCCACCCCAGCGCTGAGTTCATCAAGCCCACGAGTCCCGCGGCGGCACAGGCCTCTACTTTCTCGGTCGTTGCGGTTGTCCGATCACAGGCTTTGCGGTGTCGTAAACTTGCCGGACAACCCGAACAACTCAAAGTAGGGCAATGCGCAGTACACCCTGCGGCACACGCTGCATCAAACCCAGCAGATGCCGCAGTCACGGCTGAAGAAACTCCGCTAAGCTGAGTGTATTGTGATCCAACAGCGTTCAGCGAATCCATCAAGTTTAAAAGCGCTGATGCGTATCCACAGCCTGTTTCGTCCATTGCCGCAAGCGTCGTCCACGGGAGCGATTGGGTAGGCGCATAAGACGCATTGGGTGCCCCGTATTTGTTATGAAGCGTGCCAATCGAGGCCATCGACACAAGAGCGAGATAGAGATTGGAACTCGAAGTCCGATGAGCGGTTTGTGTAGAACCAATATTGTAAGGGTCATCGGCGATCCGATAAGGCGAGTAAACAACCGTTCCGGGGTTCAGCCAGGACAGCAGTGCATCGGTAGCAAAAAATGAGGCCTCAAATTTTCCATCCGTGCCAGTGCTCGGAAAAAGCCGAGTAATGGTTCGCCAAAGTCCGGTGCCAGAAAATGTCCCGACTGCTAAATCTCCAACGAGCGGAAAAAAATTGATCCCCGCTTTGCATCCATGCGCAGAAGCACGAAGCTTGCGGACTTCGTTGTCCGAAGAAGAACTGTTGTAGAGAGACTCAATGGCAATGATCGCATTCAAGCAATCCGCACGGGTGAGCGCCTGATTGGTCGTATACAAGATTGCTTGCTTACTTGATAGCTCCGCACAAGACCCCAGGGCAGCCGCAAAAAGAAAAATCAAAATGGCCGATCGCATGAAACGAGCCCCCCTTCTCGGAGGCTACGAATCGGCGATCAACCTTTTTCAAGGAAGTCCGCAAGCCTCCGACATCCGGCTTCAAGCTGCTTCTCTTGGGTCGCAAAACTCAATCGCACAAACCCAGAGAGACCAAACGGGTCGCCGGGAACGATCGCAACACGCGCTTCGTTCAATACCCGCTCACAAAAGGCTGCCGTACCCTCGCCAGCCCTCAAGTATTTCTCCACCCCAAAAAAGAGATAAAACGCTCCCTCGGGGACCACGATTTCTAGTTTGCCCGCTTTTTGAAGGATTTCCAACGCAAGCCTGGCCCTGGCCCGGTAACGCAACACCTGATCTGCAAACGCTTCTTCAGGAAGATCCAAAGCGGCAACACTTGCCCACTGCGCCAAAGCATTGATCCCAGAAGTGCTCTGGGCCTGCACCACCCCCATCGCCGCAGTCACTGGACCAGAGGACACGCTCCAGCCCACACGCCAACCTGTCATGGCCGCAGACTTAGACATGCCGTTCACAGTGATCGTCCGATCCCTGAGCCCAGGACACGCCTCCAGAAATGAGCAAAATCCTTTTCCAGAGGCAGGGTCCTGCAAAATCACTCGGTCGTAGATTTCATCACTGATCACCCAAACGCTGCGCCCTCGGGGATGCGACTCAAGGACTGCACCGATCTCTTGAAATTCAGAACGCGTGTAAAGCGCTCCCGTTGGATTATTGGGAGAATTGAGAATCAGAATCCTGGGCTGACTCGTTGCATCGAGCGCCGTTTTGAGCTCTGCCCCAGTGAGCTTAAAAGAGTTTTTGAACTGAGTCTGAATACGATGAGTCTTTGCGCCCACCAGACCCGCCATCTCGGGATAACTGATCCAGTACGGGATCGGTACGAGCACTTCTTCTTCGGGCTCAAGCAAAGCCATCATCGCATTGAAAATGGCTTGTTTTCCGCCGTTGGTCACCACCACGTCCGAAGCCTTCCATTCTCCAAACGCAGAGACCAGCGTCGGTTGAGCAAGCGAAGTGCGCCGAGCAATTCGTTCACGAAGCTCTAAAATTCCAGTCACAGGTGTGTACTTTGATCGATTGAGCCTCAAGGCTTCTTGGACCGCTAATTTTGCAGCCTCAGGAACCGCAAAGTCTGGCTCGCCCGTCGAAAGATTTACGACATCCAGACCTGCGCGCTGCATTTCTTGCACGCGCGTATTGAGCTTCAACGTGAGTGAATCAGAGACACCCAGAACTCGACTGGCCAGTCTTTGAGTCATTTTTGCGATTTTCCCATTCTGGCCGAGAGCCTGGAGACCACTTGAGTCGGAACGTAAGCCGAAATATCTCCCCCATATCGAAACAACTCTTTGATCATTGAAGAGCTCACGAAAAAAAGGTCCTGTGAAGTCATCATAAAAAGTGTCTCTGTCTCGGGACGGATCCGCTTATTCATGCTGGCCATCATGAATTCATACTCAAAATCACTGGCCGCTCTGAGGCCACGAATGACTGCTGAGACTTCATGATCTCGCGCATAATCCATGATGAGCCCGCTCCAACGGTCCACTCGGACTCCTGGACGGCTTTGAGTCACCTCACGAATCAGCTCTACGCGCTCCTCGACAGAAAAAAGCGGGTTCTTATGCCCGGTCCCAGCCACGACCACCGTGACCTCAGAGAAGAGCGCAAGGGCTCGGTCTAAAATATCGAGATGACCATTGGTGATCGGATCAAAAGAGCCAGGATAGATCGCTTTCAAACGCTCCGGAGAATTCATGCAGGCCTCTCGTAAGTGGTGAGGATACTGTCACCATAGGTCTTCTCACGCACTTTCACAAGAAACGGCACTTCATCCGGAAGCTCAGTGAATCGGGACTAGGTTCTTCCCCACTCCAAAACAAACTTTCCACCCGGAGCAATCACTTGGTCCCAGCTCCAGTTCTTTCCATTTACCAGATCTAGCTCCACGCCCAGTCCGTAAGGCGGGTCCGCCACAACCAAGTCATAGAGCCCGTGAGCTTGGGTCAAAGCAGCGATGACTGCTGAAGCCTTTTCGACTCTTTCTACGTGAACCCGAGCCCGTGCACGGAGCCCCAGATCTTCGAGATTTCGCTCCAAAACTTTTGCAGCAGGCCGTGCGGCCTCAAAAAAATCGACCCACTCTGCCCCACGCGAAAGCGCCTCGATGCCCAGAGTCCCACAACCCGCAAATAGATCCAGAACCCGAGCCCCCGGGACCTCTCGCTGCAGAGAGTTATAGAGGGCTTGCCTCAGCTTGGCCTGTGAAGGACGAGTAGAGTCGCCCTCCAAGGAGTGAATCCTACGGCCGCCCAGCTCGCCGCCTGTGATTTGCAGCATTATGCTGCTTTGTTTAGAGGAATCCGGAATTGCGTTCCATCTGAAAGTTCAAGCTTCAGGTGCTCATCTTCTAAATGAATTTGAACGCTCTGCGATTGTCGGTTGAGTTCTAACCTAATTTTTAGCGCCCCTACCACAGCCAAGCTCATCACGCTCTCGGTCTGGGGGGCGGTTTGCAGTGGGATTACTGGAGCGATGCTGCTCTGCGTTGCTTGATTTACTGAAGAAGCCGCCACTCCCCCGGCAAGCCCCTTTCCTGAGTCCGCTTCGATTTCGTCCCGACCCAGGCCAGAGAGCATTTCATCCATACTGGCAAAATTTTGCCCTTGGGCTCCAGAAGTGTCTGATTTTTCTAATTTTTGACTCTGACTAGACGCGTCATTGTCTAGTGTTTTTTGGACCCTTCCTCGGATTTCTTCCATTTCATTGACGAGTGAATCCCAGTCGTTCTGGCCAGTGGAGTCCATGACCGCTTTTCGGTGGAGACCCAAGCGAGCTTGAGTGAAGAAAAAATTGGGCCCACTGCCCAGAGCTCTGCTAAGAACCGACCGACGTGATTTCTCGGGGGGACTCCAAAAATCTATCGACCCTGCTCAAGCCCGATCAGCTGCAAAAAAAGCTGGAGGATCGAGGCTCTGCGCAACTTAAGCTGCCCGGCACCCGGGGAGCAGGGCTGCTGACCAGCCTACGCCCACCTCCACCCCCTAAAAAGCTTTTGTCGCCGGTGACTCCTGTCGCCCCCGTAGCCAAAGAGCTCACGCTGCCGGGCCTCAAGTTTGCTCCTGAGCCCGAGAGATCCTCAGGGCATGCCGCTTCGTTCTTTACCCCTACGCTTGTGGCGATTGCAGAACGAATCTGCGAAAGCTTAGTCAGAGAGCCTCAAAAAATCCTGCAGTTAAACCCCACCCGAAGAGAGGCCATCTGTAAGCATCTCGAGGTCCTTTCGGACGAGCCTCCCGCAACCGCAAAGTCCTCACAGGAACGATTGAAACGCTGGCTTGAATCCTCAGCCGCCCTGAACCCAAGCTCTCCTCTGTCTCGCTACTTCAAAGAAGTGGCTCTGCTTGCACTGAGTGAGTCGATCTTGCTCAAGTCTTGGTCCGATCGCGGAATTCGTAAATGGAAGCGCGAGGATCTTCAGGACTTAAACGCCACTCTTCACGGCGCCCTGAAAACACACCTCCCGATGGACCGAGAAGGGTGGCAGTTCACAAGGCCTAACTTGTATTCCTGGTACAAACTTCCGGCCGAGATCCAAGAAACTCTTTGGAAAGAGTTTGCTCACTGGCGCATGGTCGAAGAAGGACCAGAGCTCTTGATCGCCCTGGCTCAAAGACTGCTCTCGGCCCCCCCTTCTTTGGAGTTCCATTCGCCTTTGCTCTCCTATGACGAACAAGTTTACCGGGCGCTCTGGCGTGCGCTCTCTGGCTCTTTAGCAGACGAAACTCCAGATCACTCTCGCAAGCACTGGGCCTTTAGCCCCACCCTGAGAGACGGCTCAGTGGTGAGGGCAAGTTCACCTAGCGTGGGCTGGTACGGATTTGAGCAAGACGCGTTTTGGCTTTTCATTGCGGAGCTCTCTCTGCTTTGGTTTGGCCCCTCAGCCCCCCCTTTCTGGGCAGTCGGCTCAGGCCTCGAAGCACTTGCCCGCGATCAATTAAGCTTGGGCCTGGGTGCAGTATCCAAACCTTCTCTTTTTCAGCGCATCTCTGAAATGCAAGCGTGTGATTTTGCCTGGGTCAGTGAAGAGCAGACTCTGCGCGGATCTTCTCGTTCGCCCGCGGCCACTCGATTTAGGGAGGCGGTTGAGCAAAATCCGATGCTCAAAAGGCTTCGATCCGGTGGCACCAGCCTGGGTCATCTCCAAGCCTGCGTGTCGATCTCAAAGCTACGCCCCGGGGGAATGCTCTGGTGGCTGCGCGAAGAGCCCCTTCATGCTTCGGATGGAGCCGAGGCGCTTCAGTACTTGCTCGATCGCGGGAGATTGGTCGCCGAGTGGGACCTGACGGGCATCCAAATTCAGTGCCCCTCACTTTCTGGAAAGAAGACCTTGCCCCGCGCCCTCTCTCTCTGGGTCCGTGATGTTGACGCACATCGGAGGCACGCACACCAGCCCCTTCGAATTCAGGTGCGCGGGATCCTCAGAAGCCACATTGAGCTTGAACCACTGCTTGAAGACATTCTGAGGGTTTTGCAAGACGAGTCTCATGCCCCGACTCGCGCTTCGTGGAAGTTGCTGGTTCAAAAAAGCCCGCAACCCCAACGTGAATGGGCCAACCATTGGCCAGAGCCCGTTCAAGAACAAGCGCTTGAGTTCTTAGAAAAGATCCGCTGCGGCTCCAAACCTCTGGCCTCCATTGGAACCGTCAGGCCCGGCGACGGCACTTCACTGGCCCTGAAAACCAATCTGCTCCTCCAGGGGGCTCCACGCGGCTTTGCTCTCAAGCAAGTTCAGATCAAACGAGAGGGCAGAACAGTGCGCCGACTCTCCTGCGAGCCATTGGGATTTGGCAGATCGGACGTAGCGTCCAGCGCATCGGATGTCTCGGATTTTGTCGTGCTTCTGGGAGACGAATCCCTCTCAGCCCCCACTCGGGCCTACTTAGAATCTGAAGTGGCTGCTTTTTGGCTCGATCAAAAAGTAGAGATTCGTAACAATCGCTGGGTTCTGCGGGAACAAGACATCAAGCTCATCCCCATTCCATCCATTCTTTTAAATCGAGCTTCTCTAAGAGCCAGTAGCGGTTTTGCTGCTCCACTGCCAGGCGACTGGGAGCGCTTGGCGTCTCTGCTCACCATCCAACCTCGCGCCATTCTAGACGCCTTGCAAAATCTACAGATGGACCAATTTGAAATCCGGGCCGAGCTTTTCGTGCGAGCATCTCGAATGCACGAAGAGCTGAGAGTCACGCGCGCTCGACTGGGAGAATCCGTTACTGCACAAGGAAAAATTCTTTGGCGAAATCTAATCCATCGCTGTGATCCTTCTGAGATTGGGCCAATCACTTTGCATCCAGAGATTTTGATCCAGGCCCCAAGCGGAGGCATTCCGCTCAAGAGTCCAATGACACGCATCCAGCGCTCACAACAGGGACGCTGGAAGCTACAGCTCGCTACGGAGATGGGGCAAGTCGTGACCCTTGAATTTGGACATCGAATGATCTTTGAAGCCGTAGCCGATCAAATCGAAGCTTTGCCAACCCCCACTTGGAGTGAAATCGTCGAATTGGTCCGCGCCCCGAGGCGGCTGGATGTGATCGAATCCCGCGCTGCAGATCTTCTTCGGATGAGCGGTGAACAAGAGATGCTCGGTACGGATCTAGAGCGGATCTTGGAGGCCACCCTTCCAGCGCTCTTTTAACGAGACTTTTAACAAGTCTTTAGATCACTTGGCGCTTGCTCTCTAAAACGGGCTGCTCTGCAACTGTTGCAACCCACTCCCAGTACCGTACTTCAGCTGGGCGCCAGCGGCGGTCCGATGCTTGCCACGCCAGCTCGCGCACCTGTTCAAGCTCTACCTGTCCATGAAGCACAGCCTGATGAAGCAACTTGCCCAGAATCTGGCCCAAGTGACGCGCACAGAACCAAAGCGCCAACCACTGCTCGACCGAGCCTGAAGCAAAAGCGTCGTTTGCAACCCTTGCAATCTGTCCATTAGGCCAGCCCGGGGACCGGCTTCTGCGCCCAATTCGCTCTAAGAAGCTAGCCTGTTCATCGAGAGCCGCTAGCGTAAAGAGCCGCGCTCTGGCTTCAATCGACCTGGGCTCTGAGCGCTTGATCCGCAAGTACTCTGCCAAATGATCCTGCGGTAGATCACACTTGCGGCGAGGGTTGACCAACAGACTTCCAAAAAAACCAAAGGCCTGATCCAGGACGGCCTGAAAAAAAGTGTCGGTCGAGTCCCCAAAAAAAGCTGAGGATCTCACTGGTCCACGCGCCAGCACAATGGCTGCCATCTCTGCTACACCGTTGGCCGACGGAATACCGAGATAAAGCGTCCGGGACCACGGAATGTAGAATCGCGCATTTTTCTGCACGAGCTGACGAAGCATCCGACGGGCTGCGCCACTCAGGGCATGGTCTCCATCCAGCTCATCAACAAAATCTGCGCTGTAGACGCTCTGAAGAGTGATTGCCTCAATGGCTGGGACCGGAAGTTTAAGAAAATCCGCCATGCCTTCGCCGAAGTACTGCATCTTGGAAAGGGCCTCGCTCTCCAAATCACAGAGCCACTCGTCGTCTATTCCTGAGGCCCTTCCAGAGGCCCTTCCAAAGTCAATCACACCGGCGCGGAGACTCGCTTGGGCTGCAGCTGTGCGAGATGCCAAGATCCCCGACTGCGGCAAAAGCTCAGCTTGCGCCCCCAAGCTCTCTGCCCAACCGACCACCGACTGCAGCTTGTTCCAGGGGGTACTTGAAATGACATGAAAGTGACCTGAACGAAGCTCCAGCACATCAGACAAGAAACCAGGGCCTCGCTTTGCAAGCTTCCAATAAAGTGCATCGTTATTTTGATGCACGGTCACGCACTTTAAAGGTTCACCCAGAGACTGCGCTGAAAGATTTTTAATCGCGGCTGGAAGATGACGCTCACCCACGTGGAGCTCTCCGTATAAAACGAACATTTTCATCTGCGTTCGATGATGGCTCGAGTGCTGGGCAAACAAGTCCGTAATGAGCCCAGCAGCCCACCGATCTCGCTCCACGAGATCCTGATCTTCAGGGGCGCCTCGACGGCGCCCTTTAAGAATGGGGAGCTCTCGCGGCCGATTGAGAGCAACGAGTCTCACTCCGTTTTGACGAGCCCAATCCACTAAGGGTGCGTATTGCTGCCAAGCAAAACCCCACTCTTCAAAATATCGGATCTGCGTCAAAAACGTTGCAGTGTCAGTCAAGCCAGATGCGTAGGCGTCTAGCTCCGCTTGACGATTGGAGGGAACGAATTCAAGCCCCAGAGCCCACTGCGTCGAGCGACTCGCGGGTCTCTGGGCGAGCGCCTTTTTTTTGGATCCGGTGACCGCATCCTGCAAGAGCCTCAAAGCCGTGCGTTGAGCCTGCCCAAGAGTGTGGTAATCGGCTACCAATACCACCTGAGATTCAGTCATCCTGCGCTTGAGCAACTCGCGTGAACTGCGCCTGGCGCCTTGAGCAAGACGAGAAAAGGACTCCTGGTACGAACGCTCATACTTTGCAATGGCCTCAGGAAGTTCCCCCAATAGACGCTCCACTTCGGACTCCAGTGCTCCATGAATTTTTTGCTGGAGTCTCAGAAGTCGTTGATGGGCCTTCATGCAGAACCTTGTGATACGGGCCCAATCGGGCAAAAAAGATCAAAGCGGCAGTGCCCCCTGCCGTCAGGCTCCAGCCTCACGAGCTGAAGCTCCGGCGCCAAAGCTGCACAAAACCCACGCCGCCAGAACATCTGCAGATCACAGAGTCGATCAGCAACGGCCTTCACTTCAAGGTGGGGATCTCGATGGGGGCACCCAAGATCCAAGAACCGGACGCACCCATCGGTAGCGCGCTCCACGACTGCCTCACCACCGGCTTGAGAAAGCGCCCAAAAGACACTTCGGGCTGAAAGAACTGATTTTTCAATTCGGGCTTCAGTTCTTCGGCCAAACTCAAATGTGGCGCGCTCCAAAATCCCGAGCAAATGGGACTCTTGCTTCTTTAGAATCTGATCCAACACGAGTCCTTGCTGAATCCGGACTCCAGCAGACACAAGATTCAAAAACTCATCCGGTTTCATTGCACCCAAAAGATGCGAAGGAAACTCCTGCGAACTCCAATCCACCGCATGAAGAAGCACTAGCGCTTTTTCAAACTCTGGCCACACGCCCTTTCTCTGAAGCGTCGACAGAGGTGCAGAAACCGCTTCACACCAGGCCCTCGTCAGAAGGGCTGAGTCGCGAATCACCCGATAACGAGCGACTTGGCCCCAATGATGAGGCCGCTCCAACCAAGGGTATTCACGCATCGGGCCCCCCCAGCTTGCGGTAGATGGTTCGAGCCGCAATCCCCAGAAGTTGCGCGGCAAGCTCCTTGTCGCCCTGAGTGGCCTCCAGAGTGCGACGAATCAAAATGTCCTCTACCTCACGAAGCGAAGTCCCCACTGGAATTGAAATCGCCACTTCTGCCTGCGACTGAGCTTGAGAGTGGGCCGTCACGGTAGGCGGGAGGTCCTCTACCTCCACTTGGGTTCCCTGGCAAAGGACCACGGACCGCTCAACTGCATTGAAGAGCTCTCGCACGTTACCCGGCCAATCATGCCTCAGTAACGCCTGCAGCGCGGCTTGAGAGAACCCGGTGACGGCTGTCTTAGAATGCCTTCTGATCGCATCCACTAAAAAAACAGCCAGCAGCTCAGGAAGATCTTCTCGTCTTTCACGAAGAGGCGGGATCTGAAGCACAATCACTTCAAGCCGATAAAGAAGATCCTGCCTAAAATGTCCTGATGACACCCGAGACCTGAGGTCCTGATGAGTGGCGGCAATCAGCCGCACATCCATCCGGCGAGTCTGAACCGAACCCACTCGGCGAAACTCTCCTTCTTGAAGGACCCGAAGCAGTTTAGCCTGAAGCGAAAGCGGCATGTCCCCAATTTCGTCCAGAAGTAGAGTCCCGCCCGCAGCTGCCTCAAAAAGACCTGGTTTGGTTGCTTGGGCTCCGGTGAAAGCTCCTTTTTCATGACCAAAAAGTTCACTCTCGAGCAACGACTCCGGAATCGCAGCACAATTCACTCCAATAAAAGGACCCGAGGCACGGGGACTCTTTGAATGAATCTCACGAGCCAGGCGCTCTTTTCCGACACCGCTCTCACCTTGAATCAAGAGGGTGGCCTGGGTTCTGGCCACTTGCTCCACTTGACCCATCAGCTGAGCCATCGCAGCAGAACTCGAGACCGTCGGAATCACGACCCTCCCCCTTCTCGAAAGGGCTAAAGAAACGGCTTCTAAAAGCTGTTTTCGTTTAAAGGGCTTTGAAAGAAAGTCTACTGCACCCAGCTTCATTGCCCAGACTGCGTCTTCTAGCCTTCCAAAAGCAGTCATCAGCACCACCGGAGTCGAAGAGCAGAGCACAGAAAGCGCCTTCAGAAACTCAAGTCCAGTCATCCGGGGCATTCTCACATCGGTTAAAATCACATCCATGCGCGGAGAACCAGAACGAATCACCTCAAGCGCCGACTGCCCGTCACTGGCGGTCACCACTCGGTACCCGTGTGCTTCCAGAATACGACTGGCGCTTTGAAGCCCCTGGGGATCATCATCTACCAATAGAACCGTAGCCTTTGGCAAAGATTCACGCTCTAACATGAGACCTCCGCCAAGGGCGCGCTCAACTCAGGCGCACGCGCAAGAATCACAGAAAAGCCCGCTCCCGGCCTCGACTCAGACAAACTCTCCTCAAAAGGTTGAGATTCAGAAAGCCCACGGTCGTGAACCTGAACTTCACCCCCCTGTTCCTCAATCACTCGTTTTACCCACGAAAGTCCAAGACCGGTTCCTTGAGCTTTAGTCGTTGAGAAGGGCGCAAAAAGCTTATCTCTCATCTGTTTTGAAATGCCCGGGCCATTATCTTGGATGCTCATCCAAGGCCGGCCGCTCTCAGCAATCCCAAGAGCCCAGCAGATTCGTGGCGGAAAAATTTGGCGCGATGCGTCCGGCAATGACTCGAGTGCCTGAATTGAGTTTCGCATCAGATTTCCGAGCGCCTGCTCGAGGGCATCCCGATCAGCCAGGACCTCGATCACAGCCCCGCCGGGAGATCGAGTCCAATCCACTCGGATCTTCAGCTTCTCACACTCAGATGCATAAGTGGCCAGCACAGAATCCAACGCCTCTCCGAGATCAAAGCGCTTTGCCCTGCCCTCGGATGGCCGAGAAAATTTGAGATAGTTTTCAGTAATTTTAGAAAGCCTCTCGACCGATTCAATGATGCTCAACAGAGATTGCTTGAGTTGCGAGTCTCCTAAGGCTTGGGCCTTTTCAAGCGCTAGTTCTGCCTCGAGGCCAATGGCATGAAGCGGATTGCGCACTTCGTGGGCCACTTGAGCAGAAAGTCGACCAATCGCAGCACGGCTTTCTGCCTCGCGCAGGCGCTCTCTGAGCCTACTCACTTCTCGGAGCTGCCTGTTCTGCTCTTCGAGCTGACTGGTTTGATCATTTACCACGCGCTCGCGCTCTAGGAGCGCACTCGCCATGGAGTGAAAATCACGGGCAAGCAAACTCACTTCATCCGAGCGATGAACAGAAAATTGAGACAAAAGCTCCTTGTCGTCTCGATCGAGCCCTCTCTGGGCGATCTTTCGAGCCAGCTGTGAAAGGTGCCCCAGCGGCCTCAGGGCTCGCTCTGCAAGCCAAAGCAGAAGCAAAGAGAGAAGCACTGCCGACAGAAGCGAGAGCTTGAGGCCTCCTCTCAGATCGTCAATACGGCCTTGGGTATTCTCGAGAATCTCGCGTGAAACTCGCTCCCAATCTGAAACGACCTGCTCAACAGAGCTACTCCAAGCAGCAACGGAGCGGTTCCATCCTGGGTAAAGCTTCTGAGCTTCCGCCCACTTTTCTTCATCCAGAGCTGCCACCAGGGCATCCGTGGAGAGCTCAATGTCTTTGAGCTCCGATCTGAGCCGCTTTAAGCGCTCGAGATAAGCGTCTCTTGCTTTGACAAAAGCAGCTGCTTCCCAAGCTTCGACTTGCGCCAGAACTTTTTCAAACGATCGATCCAGCGACTGAAAAAGCCATTGCGGAGACTCAAAGCGACGCGAATTCACTACGCGCCCTCCCTGCAAGGAAGCGAGCGCGAGATCTGCCCAGTGGCGATAAGCTAAGCCTTTTTCGAGCTCAATCTTTAATCCCCCAGAGTCTGACTGCAAGTGACTCAATTCTCGACCCAGGCCCAACCAAGAATGAGCCAGGCCCTTTAAGATCGAATTCACTCCTCCGACTCGCACGAGCGTCCAACTCGAACCCAAGAGTGAAACAAGCAGGAGCAATCCCACGAAAGTGGCCACTCGGTTACGAAGAGAATGTGCAGCACGTCGCATGTTCTCTGTCAGGATACCGGCAGTTGGAGTGCGCGGTAAAGGGGCAGCAAGACTCAAAAGATGGAGCGTCAAAATTCTATCGTACCTTGACTGTCAAGCAGGTCTTCAAAGAAGCCGAAACGCTCTCTGTGGATAGACGAATCTCCAAAATGGGAACCCAGTCCATTGTCGTGGTCCCAGACCCACACTTGGGACGTGAGCGCGCGCAATCTCTCGTAAGGACCTGGGCGATCTTACGGACCCTGTGCTCCGTAAAAGTACTCTCTCCTAAGACCGAAGAGCCCGAGCTTTTAGACTATCTCGAAAAGAACCCTGCCGATCTCGTACTCCTGCCGTGGTCACGCTACTTGCAGTGGGCCCATGTAGAGGGTCACTTTGGATTGAGCCGCAACTCTGGCCCCACGAGCGCAGGCTACTTTGCTGCCCCAGTTGATTCACGAGAGATTGGGCCCAGCAATGATTTTCAGAGACTGATCTTACTCGATTTTGCTCAGACTAGCTTTAGCGAACGATGGCGCATGGTCCGCTCGCTGCTGAACGAAACGTATCGTTCTGGAGTCGAGCACCTCATTGCCGACCGAGCCCCCATCTACATGCATGATTGGCTGGGAGCGGATGGTCCTGGGCCCTTACTCGACTCTGTCCTTTCACTCGAAGCCTTATCGCAAAGCCCTTGGCGAGAAAGAATTCAGCCAATCGAGCTGATGGCGCTCTCGCTGTGGAACCTCGCCTTTGAACGCAGTCGCGCGCTCTCACGCGGCGGCTGGCTTGATCAAATCCATGCTCAAAGAATTAGGGCTCACTTTGAACTCACTCTGGATGCCGAGCTCCTTGCTCTCAGACTCTGCTACAAACAATCGCCCAACACTCCAAAGTCAGTGATGAGAGACTTTTGGCCTGATCCCGACCGCGCAGAAGACTTCCGTCAACTGCTTGTCCAGCAATCAGACTTTGTTCGAGTCCACCCGGTAACCGAGCAAGAAGAAATCGAGATCGTAGCTGGACTGCTCAAATCAGCACCCGCTCGCCATCGGCCTGGAGAACTGAGAACGATCTGGGTTGAGCCGATTGCACCCCGACTCATGAACGAGATCGCCCCCTCGGCTCGCAGAACTCTGCTCATGCCAGAGTCCTCGCCCGTTGTTGCCGACCCGCACAAGTCTGCCGCCCGGATTCAATGGCTCGAGCGTGAACTGGAGCTCCGCGACCAAAAGATCGTCGAGCTTACCCAAGGAACCCAAACCAAAAAATCAGCCTAGCTGGAAACGGCCCGGTGATTGCTTATCTTTCACACCGACACACCGACACTCTGACACTCTGAAGGGGGGCTGACTTGATCTTTGTCGTCCGCTGGGGTTGGATCAAGGTGAGGAGGTGCCAGAAAGTGCCAGGTTCAATGCAGATTGCTGCACTCTGGGCTTTACTCGGCCACTGCCTCCTGCTCCTGGCTTTGGTGTACGCCCCTAAAACCTTCAAAATAAATCCAGAAGTTTCCCCAGAGACCCTTTTGATCGAGCTGGACAGGCCCGCTCCAAGAAACTCTCAGGATCGTCGCCAAAAACGCATTCTGATCACTCAATCTGACCCAAATCAAAGCTCTGAGACTCCAAGCAAATCGACCGTCGTCTCATCCAAGAACCAGAGCGTTGCTCGTGAAACTCGAGCGCCACCCTCTCTGGCCATCAAGAACTTAGGGGTCTTGAAACACTTAAGCCCTAGAAATGAACTGGGGCAGATCGCTCGCCAAACAAAAAGCGAGAGCGCCTCCTCAGGCTTCGATGATCCTTCCATTCCGGTAGGTGCTGAGACGCTGCTCAACATGGAGCAGACCATCTATTATTCGTTTTACTCGCGGCTCTACCAAGCCATTGCTCCCGTCTGGCAGAGCCACATTCATTCTCGCTACTGGGGCCTTCACTCTCGCCCTCTGCCAGGACGCTACACAACTCGGGTAGCCGTTTGGTTAGATCGCAACGGCAATCTCAAATCTCTTCAGATCTTAGAGCCCAGTCGCATCGGCGCATTCGATCAGGCAGTTCTCGAGACCTGGAAACGAATTGATCAATTTCCAAATCCTCCCCGAGGCCTCATGGACGGAGGCGGAAACGTTCGAACTCTCTGGAACTTTACTGTCGAAGTCGGAGAAACCTCAGGATGGAACTTTCTTCCTCCCAATCGAATCTAAGACCCTAGCCTCCAGACAAAATAAACAATCACGAGAGAGATAAAAAACTGAGCTTCTGGCCTCCTGAGATAGGCCGCCAGAGCATCTCGCCAAGTCCAAAGCATCGGGTTTTGATGTCTTCGAATGGATCGAATGATTTGGCTCCATTCTTCAAATTCATCAAAAGCCTGATGATCCACTCGAGGAATACGTTTCTCCACTTCGTAATAGAGCTCTCGGCAGCGATTTAAAGCGGCTCTGCAGTGATCACAGGCCATCAAGTGGTTCTGCAAAAAGATGCGCTCACGGGAGCCGTACTCTTCGTCCAAAAAACGCTGAGTCCAGGGGTGGAGAGCATGAAACTCGGGACAACTGGGACCCCGCGCTGCGACCCCCACTGCACCCAGAACGGGAGCTCCCCCTGGAGTTCTTCCCAAAGACTTAGGGCGACTCTTCACGGCTCCCTGGCTTGCCAAGTGAACTCGGATCTTCCAGGCTCTCGTTGCAACCTGCTCAGGCGAGCTTTTTAGAATTCTAGCCACTTTTTCGTAGCTCCAGCGTTCGACATGTAAGGCAACGAGCAGAAACCGCTCTTCAGGCAACAACCTAAAAAAAGGATCCCCAAGAAAGGCAGCTTGAGAACCCAGATCCTCCCGGCTAGCCCGCGCAAGGAGGGCTGAGCTAGCGCGCTCTAGCAAGGCATCTTCTGGCAACGCAAGAAGACTGACGGCTTCGAGAGTCTCTGCGGTTCTTCTCCGCGAGAGATCACGATCCAGCCAAAGAGCGTTTCCTATCTGAGAAAGCGAGCGCAGATCTTCGGTCTTCATCCCCAACCCAGAGCATACGGAAGACCCAAGAAAGTGCCAAAACTTTTGACATCTGTCAGGACACAGGTCTTTTGGGTGACCCTAGCTAGAGAGCCAAAAACAGCTCAAAAACTAAAAAACCGTAGTGAAATTAGGGTACTGCGCCCACCCCCCAGCTTTGGCCAAAGTTGGCCCCGGCATTGCACTGAACTGTCATCAAGAGACGAGAAACCAAAGGACGAGATTTTATGAAAGCACTGAACCGATTCAACAGTCTAGCGACCCTCATAGCCCTGAGCGCTCTGGCATCCGGTTGCGGAGGCGAAGCCTACCGTGAAACCACTCCAGTTCCTAAACCCTCCCCTTCTCCCTCCACGGGCACTGGATGGGGAGGCGGCGGAACTGGCGGCGGATCGGGAGGCACCGGAACTGGCGGAGGCAACTCCAACCTACTCCCAGCCTTCAGTACTACTTTTTCAATCACCGGGCGCGGAGGCGCTGCCAGCGGAACCAACACGCAAGTGAGTCCGTACATCTTCACTGCCTCAGCTCAGCAAACCGACAACCAACTCAAAGTGAAAGTCACCGCCCAAGCGGGAGATCCGATCGGAAACGGATCAAACTTCACGGCCAACTACACGTGCGTCAAGTACGTCATCAAAGTGATGAACACTGAGCGCGAGACCGGGTGGCTGCGTGTGGGAACCGGAGGCTTTCCGGTGAACGGCCCCTGTAACCCAAACACGCCTACTAGCGAAGTCATCGACTTTAGCGACCTGCTGCAATCTGGAAGCAACAGTGTCAACGTGCAAGTCACTGGGGTGCGATACGATTTTTACTGCACCATGCTGAACTCCTACATGATGCCGTACGCCCCGTGGGATCCCTGGGCAGTCCAAAACTACTGCCTCAACGGACACCCCGTGTATTACACCCATGTGGTGAAAGGAAGATTGCAGATCCAGGTCAACGGAACGACCTTCTGATTCAAGCGATTCAGGTCTGCAAAAGTACTCAAACTGTCCCCCAAAAGTGGAGCTCAAGCCCCCTCGTCCGTCTCAACTCTTCTTGAGTTCCTCTTTGCGCCCGCGGCTCCCGGATGGAGCTAGCGGGCGCTTCATTTTTATTGAGCACCACACGAGTGCGCCAGATGGCGTAGTGCCTCTTCTAGGCCAGAGTCCTGAACTCGAGCCAGGGTGGACTCCGCATCACGAATCACTTTCAAAAATCGGGTGAGCTTACCACCACAAGCTCTCCAGATGGCCTCAAAGCCTTCACCCCCCGATTCGTAAGTCGCAAACTGAATGAGGGTAGCATTATTTAGAGTGCGCTTCTGGGGCCAAGAAAGCTCTGCTCGCAGACTTTCAAGACGACTTTGTTTGAGCTTGAGCTTCTCCGAGTCTGGAGCCCCCGATCCATAAATCGACTGCAGCTCATGATAAGCTCTTCGGAGCCTAGTCTTACGAGAGTGTGCCTGAAGCAAAGTGCCTTCATATTCTTTGCGAGACTTTTCTCCGCCTTGCTCCTCTAGATAGAGTGGGGTCAATTTTTCTGCCACAAACTGAGCCATGCTCTCATTAAGAGTGCTCTGATTTTTGAGGTGCAAAGTTGAGTGCACAGACTCATGAATCAAGGTCTCAGCCAGTGCGCCTGGCCCTGCCCCCAGCAAAGTAGAAATCACTGGATCTCTAAACCATCCCAAAGTCGAGTAAGCAGCGGCTCCGCGCACGTCGGCATCGAACCCCTCTTGCTCCAAGCGGCTCTGCATTTCTTGGGCGTCTTCTGGGTTAAACCAACCCAAATAAGTGAAAGACCCAACGATCGGAAATGACCAGCTCTGGGCCTCAAACTGAAGTGGCTTACAGGCACTGACGACCCAAACCACTGACTCACGCTCTAGATCGACAAATTCTTGATAACTCTGGGTGGCCTCAAGTCCCGCCCTCCGAATGAAATCCCGGATGTATGAAACGCTCTCGAGCTCCTTGCGATAGCGCGGTTTAAGTCGGGGATGAGCAAGCGCCGTCTGAATCGACTGCGCACGATTGAAGAGCTCCATCTGCCCCAGTGCCGCTTGCCAGAAGTACCTCGGGCCAACCTCACCCCCGCGCGGAGTAGAGCATGAAACCGCAGAAAAGGGCGCAGCCAGGATTGCAAGCCGCCACAGCCAGGAAGGATTTTTAGAGCGCAAGCGATAGCCCGATATTCATCCCCACGTTATCTCGGTAAGTCCCAATGTTGCCGCCAGTGAGATAACTCATGAGCTCCGCACGAATTGCAAAGCCACGAGTAACGAAGACTCTGGTGCCAAGCCCAAGAACCGCAGTTAACGAATCAGTCACAGGGTTGGGATTGGACCCATTGGCGTAAGTTCCGGTGGCGCTCCGATTGAGCTGTCCCGCACCCACTTTAAAGTAGGGCTGAATTGCAGCCAGAGTGAAAAGGTTCTGCACCCAGTTGATGCTATAGATATTGTCAGTAAAAACCGTGTCTTCAAACCCTATGATTCGAGTACGGTCGACTACTTCTTGAATGCTGAACTCAATACTCGAGAGCAATGAGAGGCGGTACCCAATGGATCCACCTGCCCGACGCGTCCAGCTAAAGTTTCCCTCACTGTAATTAGTGCGGTTAAACGAAAAGCCACCCGAGAGCTCAATTTCTGCCCTTGCCTCGAGCGCTACACTGTTTGCAATCAAAAGTGCTGCAACCGCTACCGTCTTCCGTAACATGACCTACTCCTTTTCAGATGCCGGCTTTCTTTCTAGAGCCTCCAGCTCTTTGAGGATTCTCTTCTTCTCTGCGTTGAACTTTGCGTCTGCCTTGGCCTCAAGCCTTCGCTCAAGAGCCAACACATCGTTCACCTTGCGGTTCGCCATACCGCGGCGCTGAATGCTGAGTTTTGGCGCAAGCAACTGAGAGGGCGCTCCTCCCGTGAGTTTGTGGGCCAGATGCTTTTCGACCTTTGGCTCGCGCTCGGCGGGTTCGTGACGTTGGTAGCTTTTTTTATAAGCTCCAGGCTCTGATGTGGCCGGCGACCTGAGTTCAGCCAGCTCTGCCACTCGGGTGATCGTGCCTGGGATCACTCTCCGCTGACGCTCCAGAGCCACTTGAATGCCTTGGGTGAGCTTCTTTTCTGAAACCTCAAGCTGATTCAAAATGGGCTTCATCGAGGCAACCGTGATCGCTCTCGGACGGTCAGGGACTACTCGGGGAGTGCCCAAATCAAGCACGCTTGACTCACCTACTGCAACTGGAACCCCCGTCTCCGCTTCAAATCGGTTCTCAAGAACAGCCATGCGATCCAGCGTGATCCATTGCGAACGCGGCCGCTGTGGATCAGAGAGC
>JBKCVM010000087.1:0-4012 GCA_046317855.1 Oligoflexia bacterium | reverse complement strand
ACCCTTCAATGAAGACTTGGCTGCCCGATTTCAGCGCCCAGCTTAGTCCGCTAAATCCCATCCGAGAGGGGTACCCGCAAAAGGGTGCTCTGGGCCGCTTTTTCGGCAGGCGACTTTTCCCGATAAATTGGCTCATTTGCTCGAAGGTCGTACGGGGTAGCTATTTAACTCCGGTTTGACCCGGCTTAAAAAAAGTGTGTTATACGTATATGCACAAGAAGCTCACCATTACAGTCGATGAACAGGTCTATCGGGGACTCAGACGCAAGATCGGGCCGCGCAGAATCAGCCAATTCATTGAGGATCTCGTCAGGCCCCACGTTGTCTCTGAGGATTTGGCCGCAGCGTACTCGGATATGGCCAAGGAAGAGCAAAGGGAGAAGGAAGCGACGGAATTCACTGACGGAGTCCTCGAGGATTTCTCGCAATGAAGCGGGGCGAAGCATGGTGGGTGGACTTTAACCCGTCAGTGGGCGGCGAGACTCAGAAGATTCGGCCGGCCGTCATTGTGAGCAACGATGCATCCAATCAATTCCTCAACCGCGTTCAGGTGATTCCACTGACATCCAATATTGCGCGCCTTTATCCAAGCGAAGCGTATGTCACGTTGAAAGGAAAACAGAGTAAGGCGATGGCTGATCAGCCCGCGACTGTCTCAAAACTCCGACTGAAAGCCTGTATTGGCCACATCACTGAATCCGAACTAGAGTCCATCGAACGCGCAATACGAGTTCAACTCTCGCTTTGAGGAGCTGGAGCCGGCGGCCAATGCGGCCAGAGTGGCCACGCCATAGGCAGCGCCAGCATCCAACACAGGGCCACCAGCAACCCCCGCAAACCTTGCAAACTCTGACGAGAAGGGATCCAGCGTCGATGTCATGTAGCCCATATTGTTCAGAGTCTTTCGGATTGTTCGATCTTTCGGCCAACGCTGTTAGCTAGGGATCGGTCGATAAATCTGGGTACCCTGATCGCTAAGACCTCTCCAGCGATAAATTGCCGTAGGGCGTCCTCCGTCAGTCTCTCAATCTCCAAAGCTTTGGTTGCTTTCATTGATCTACAGCTCCTTCCGGTAAATCTCTAACTTAGCCTCAGTTTTAAGATTCGCAGCGGCATCCGAATGCGTCTGACTGAAGGCGCGAGTGCCAACCAATCTATATCCAAGTCCCGTGTACCAGGCCCGGAGCCATTCTTTCTCAGGGTGCTTCCATGAAACGGGTACCAGCAATTCAAGCTCCAGCTCCAAGGCTCCATCCTTTCGGCAAAACTCCTCGCAATAGGCCACCAAAGCACCGCCGATATTCTGCCTGCGAAAGGAGGGATCTACTGTGAGCATTCCGAAACCCCAAACACGCTCCGAAATAGAATGAAGCTCAATGCAGCCACAAACACTGTCATTCATTTTCGCGATTACAATACGGCCCAAAGCAATAGATGAGGCCATCTGATTAAAAGATGTCCTTGTGTCATCGATTGCCCAGATACCTGTCTCGGCCCGATTGTAAGCGTCATTTACCATTCGAACGAGTGCCTCAACTAAAGAAGAGTCCTTCGCGAAAGCCTCAGATAGATGGACGACACTGACCTTGCTCATAACCTGCTCCAAAAAGTGAGATCGCGTAGTCGAGAGGCTACGCTGACGGCAAACTCAGGCCACTGGAAAACGGCAAAACCGATGAACATCCCTGTTACGCCGAGTAGCACGAGCGGATCGCCGAGCTTCAATAGCTCGGCTGGCACAAGAACCCCGCCCACAACAAACGTGTATGCGGGGATTAAAATGTTGAATGATGCAAACCTAGACAGCGAAGACCTAACGAATCCGAAGCAAAGGAAAACAAGCGGGAGCGCAAACCCAAAGAGAGAAACTGCTGCAAGATTTAACAGCTTCTGGCCCGTGAATTCCCAGGGCTCGACTCCAACCTGCTTCATTTTAGAGCCCCTACCAGATAGGGCAGCTTCCTCTAAAAGCATGCGGCCAACTATCAAAATAGGCGCTAACCCGAACAATACGAGGGATATCAAGACGAATGCGAGACTTAGTCCGTGCAACCGCTTAAGGGAAATCCCGCCAGAACGGGTGGTCTTCATGCCCGCCTCCCTGAGGCCTGAAATATCCTTGGTAAACTAATCAGCGATGCTCCATCTCTGGTTAGCTCACCCAGAGCTAGATCTAGGCTAACTGCGCCGTCGGAGTCGATGAGCCCAGACGCCACAACAGATTCGCGAATATTGGCCCAGGTCAGAGAAGCCATCAACTTGCCTGGTCCGTTCATGAAGACTGGCTGGGTTAACGAAACGTCGACTTCGTTATAACCGCTTCGAACTAGAAGGCTTGCGAGCTTGGGACCAATGAGGGGGTCTGCGCCGTTTTTCTGCGCAGTTAAAGTGTACATCTCCACGTAACGGTCAAAAGCGGAAGACTTCGGAAACGAGAAGTGGCCAGAGAAATCAACGTCTTCCACAAGAAGTATCCCGCCAGAGCGCAGGCTCTTTCTAAGGCCCGACAGGAGAGACTCAGGATTTCTCAAATGCGAAAGAAGGAACCTGCAGTAGATCAAATCGAAGGTGCCTAAATCCGGACAGGCGGTAGCATCTCCAGCAATAAAGGAAACATGCGGGAACTCGACACGTCTCGAATCTGATTGTGCAAGCGTCACGGCCTCCAAATCCATATCGATGCCCACCACTAGACAATCTTTTCCGAACTCGCTGGCAATACGGTCAGCTCTTTCGCCGACGCCGCATCCTACATCCAGACCTCTCATGCCGGGGCCTACGCCATAGCGTCGGAGCGCACCAACGCTAGCGGGCCAAGTCGCTTCAGCCAGCACCTTGAGCCTGTCAACGCCAGCCCAACCTCCGGCAATAATGTACGGGTTATTGCTCATACGGCATCACCCACCTCTTTTGATATTACCTGGAAAGTGGGAGGCAGTGAACTTCTGATGCGGAAGGCTGTTCTAGCTGCGCCCATCAAAGCCCTGGTTTCCGGGCTATTAACCCGACACTTTCACGACCGTCGTATTGAATGTCAGCTGGGAATTCAGGTCTCGCGAAGGTCTCGGCCCGCTCGATAATGAATCCTACCTCCGAGAAAACCCTCCGAAGCACGTCCGGATCGAGGAAGTGCATGAGGTCCGGCAATGAGGCTCCTCGATCAGGAGCGATTGACTTTACATCGGTTACAAGACCTGGCCACCGTTCTCCGGACTTTTTTCGGCGCTCGTAAGTGGTGATAAAAGAAATAAAATTGCGAAGGTACGGGGTCTCTGCCACCACAAACACCTTTCCCCCGGGCTTCAACCAATCAAACACAGCTCGAGCGGATTCTTCGATTCTTGGGCCAGAAAAAAAATGCAGCACTCTGCAGATTAAAATGCCAGCGAGGGAATTCGACCCAAGTTGGAGCCCTTGGGGAAACTCTCCAGGCACAAGATCCAGGCGCGCGCGATCGGGGTCTGGGGCGCGTTTGGCCAAAATGTCCAGATGCCTCGGGTCAACGTCGTTTGCCAGCACCCTAGCGCCGGCGGCCAATGCGGCCAGAGTGGCCACGCCATAGGCAGCGCCAACATCCAACACAGGGCCCCCAGCAACCCCCGCAAACCTTGCAAACTCTGACGAGAAGGGATCCAGCGTCGATGTCATGTAGCCCATATTGTTCAGAGTCTTGATGAACCCGTTAGGCTCTGCGGAAGGCATCGTAAGCTCGGTCGCCGTGTCGCTCATGTTGGAATCCTCATTCTCCACTTTGATATCGTAATAGGCCTTTAAGTCATGTGGCTATGATCTCGTCGTACCCCTAATTCTCCAATGATCAAGACTCGGCATCTTGGTCATCCGTAGAAAATTCTGGGCTCGGGCGGCTCGAGGCTCAGCCGGACTACGCCATTTCGATGGGCACCGTCGCTGCAAAGCTCTTGGGTAAAAGCTTCACGCCAAGCTCAACGCATTTGGTTTGGATTGCCTGCTCTTCGAAGTGACTGGTGACCAGAACACTCTGGCTGACGAT
>JBKCVM010000086.1:0-11142 GCA_046317855.1 Oligoflexia bacterium | reverse complement strand
GCTCAAGGTCAGGATCGAAGAAAGGCTTCAACTCTTCTTCAAAACGCTCCGAGACGAACAGCGACAGAGCGAAGCACTCAAGCTTGCGGCGTGAGTCTAGATCATTCCTGCCCGGTGCGGTTTACTTTTGAGGCAACACGGCGGTTTATTTGCGTTGGATCAGGCAAAAAGACCCGATGGAACTCAAGCGTCCGTAAGCCGCCATGCTACTGTCCCATACCTAGGATTGTAGAGATCAAGCCCGACCATTCTGTTGGACAAGAATAGTGAAACTACCAGATATGACTAAGACCCAGTCGGATCGTGTGGTTCGTTTTAGTCGAAGGAATTGCCGCCAGATTGTAGCCTGCAAGGGCTTCCCACTGTCTGGAGACTTGCCAGCGTCCACTAAGGCCAATCGGCACTGACCAACCACTCATAAATGCAACAGACTCCGACAAGAAGTTCACGTACGAGTTGGAAGACCATCTCACGCTGGGACCCAACTCCAAAAATATTGCGTCCGAAGCCTGAAAGGCGATCTTGGGAGATAACTCGATCCCAGGGTAAGTCCGATTAACGCTACCAAATTGGTTTCCCAAAAATGCAGCAAGCTTAACCCTAACGCCCATCTCAGAGCTGAGCCTAGCCAGCCGCTCCAGCTCTAGCACCCACTGGATGTAGGCCTCTGAAGAAATCGAACTAAAGGCACCTCCAAGTAGTCCTCCGCGAATACCCCAGAACCCGGACTGATCCGATGTAATCTTGTACCGGAGAAGCAACGGAAAAAACTCCAAAGAGAGGGAGTCGCTTAGCGCAGTCTCCCAGATAAAGGGATTAGGAATAACTTGTTGGCTCACTGGATAACCCGCGCTCCTCAAATCCGTCGGGATCAAGGTGGTCACGAACGACCAACGAGCCACGCCTCGCGGAACCGTGTACGGCTGATCTATTGCGCGTACCGGGTAGTCCTTTACCTTTTCGGCAGCGGCGCAGCCCGCGAGGCTAAAGAGGCTCCCAACAATCACGCTTTTAAGTACTCGCATCCAGGACATCACAAACGCTTTTGCTCTCAAACCACAGTTAAAGTCAATCTCTAGAACACACAACAAAGAGGGCGCACCCCGCATTCAAGCAGGATGCGCCCTCTCTTTTTCTCACGGCTTAGGTCAGCTGATTACGTCCGGCCTGGGGCCGGCCACGGATCATGCGTGACTTGCAGCCACCTTGCCCTCAGAGGACTTGGCGGCAGCATGCGATTCCTTGACCGTCATGGTGCTGATACGCATTCCGTAGAACGAACGGTACACGAACCAGAGACCGACCACGAAAGCCACGATGCCAAAATACTGAGCCGTTTCACCCGCAGCCACAGCAAGCTCGACGGCCAGCAAGCCAAAGAGCGTCGTGAACTTGATGATCGGGTTCAGCGCCACCGAGCTCGTGTCCTTGAAGGGATCGCCCACAGTGTCGCCCACGACAGTAGCTGCGTGCAGAGCCGAGCCCTTGTCCTTGAGGTCGACTTCGACCACCTTCTTGGCATTGTCCCAGGCGCCGCCAGCGTTAGCCATGAACATGGCCTGGAAAAGCCCGAAGGCTGCGATCGAGATCAGGTAGCTTGCAAAGAACGTCGCATCAAAGCAGGCAAACGCCAGCGTGAACGCGAAGATCACGCCGAAGATGTTGACCATGCCCTTCTGCGCGTACTGGGTGCAGATCTGGACGACCTTCTTCGAGTCTTCGACCGACGCCTTGGTGGTGCCTTCGAGCCTGATGTTGGCCTTGATGAACTCAACGGCGCGGTAGGCACCGGTGGTCACGGCCTGCATCGAAGCGCCCGAGAACCAGAAGATCACTGCGCCACCCGTGATGAGTCCCAGGAGGACCTTCGGGTCAAGCAGGTCGAGCTTCAGGTTCAGGAGCAGGATGATCGAGAAGATCATCGTGGTGGCTCCGATCACGGCAGTGCCGATGAGCACCGGTTTTGCCGTGGCCTTGAAGGTGTTTCCGGCTGAGTCGTTTTCTTCGAGGTAGAGCTTGCCCTGCTCAAAGTCCGGAGCAAAGCCAAAGTCCTTCTGGATCTCAGACTTCACGTTCGGAATGTTTTCGATCTGCGAGAGCTCGAAAACCGACTGTGCGTTGTCCGTCACGGGGCCGTAGCTGTCGACTGCAATCGTCACGGGTCCCATTCCGAGCATACCAAAGGCCACGAGGCCAAAGGCAAACACGGCAGGATACCCCATGAAATCAGACAGGCCCGTGCTTGCGGCGACATACGCCACGAACATCAGCCCCACCATGACCATGCCTTTCCAGAATGCCGAGAAGTTGCCTGCGACGAGCCCGGAGAGGACCGCCAGCGAAGCACCGCCTTCGCGCGAAGCGGAGACCACTTCTGCCACATGCTTTGACTTGGCCGAAGTGAACACTTTGGTGAACTCCGGGATGATTGCAGCAGCGAGCGTGCCGCAGCTAATGATGACCGAGAGCTTCCACCAAAGGTCGCCCATGTCGGCAATCATCACGTAGCTGACTCCAAAGGTAACTGCGATCGAGATGACCGAGGTCACCCAGACCAGCGCAGTGAGCGGTACTTCGAAGTCAAAGTGCTTGAGCCCTGCAAACTTGGCCCTGGCCCACGCACCGGTCACCCAGTACGAGAGGATCGAGGTCACGATCATGAGCACGCGCATGACGAAAATCCAGAGAATGAGCTTTGCCTGGATCTCTTGGCCATTTGCCATGAGGGCCAGCTTGCCGTCAGCGCCCATCTGCATGCCGGCGGCAAGCGAGATGAAGCTGATCAGGGCCACGCCCGTCACGCCGTAGGTTTCAAAGCCGTCGGCCGTCGGGCCCACGGAGTCGCCTGCATTGTCGCCCGTGCAGTCTGCGATCACGCCGGGGTTGCGGGCGTCGTCTTCCTTGATCTTGAAGACGATCTTCATGAGGTCCGAGCCGATGTCGGCGATCTTGGTGAAAATGCCGCCGCAGATGCGGAGCGCTGATGCGCCCAGCGACTCGCCGATGGCAAATCCGATGAAGCAGGCGCCTGCCGATTCCTTCGGAATGAACAGCAGGATGAACATCATCATGAGCAGTTCAACGCAGATCAGCAGCACGCCGATCGACATCCCTGCGCGAAGCGGAATGTCCATCACGGGATAGGGCTTGGCTGCGAGCGAAGCAAACGCCGTACGGGAGTTTGCGTAGTTGTTGATGCGGATGCCAAACCAGGCCACCGCGAAGGAACCGAGGATGCCCAGCACCGACCAGAGCAGGATCAGGAGCACCTTGCCTGCGCCCATCGCTTCGAGAACCCCGAAGTAATAAACGATGCACAGCCCAATGAAGAGCTCAAGAACGAGCAGGAGCTTGCCCTGCTGGATCATGTAGGTCTTGCAGGTCTCATAGATGAGAGCCGAGATATCGAGCATCGACTTGTGAGCTGGTAGATTCTTGATCTTCGTGAACTCAATGAGGCCAAAAACCATACCGAGCGCAGAGATCACCATGCCCCAGCCCAGCAGGGCGTTGCCGGAAATTTCAGTGCCGAACAAGTTGTAGACCGTATTGAGTTCAGGAAGGTGCAGATCGGCTTCGCTTGCCCGTGCGACCGATGCGAACATCAGTCCCACCGCAAAAAGCCCTGCACTGCGGAGAAACGATTTGAAGGTTGCGTTTCGCATGAGGTTTCCTTTTTGTTTCGAGGTTTTGCCGAGGTCTTAATGGACCGCTGCATCAGAGTAAAGCCCCAAAAACCAAACCTAAAGGTAAACTAAAAAATAAATGACGCGGCGCTTAAGTAAAAGGTGTCCAACACCTCAGCAGATGCTCCCCAAATCTTCGCATGGTCCACGCGTGCAGCGGCGCCTGGGTGAGAAGGTAGATCGGCCAGGGCAAGCGGGGAACGAATTCGTGAATCGCTGCCAAAGTGTATTTGCGATTCTCAACTTGCCGGAATTCCAGCCAGCCCGTGTTGCGAGTCCGACTCAACAGCCCGCCCACAATGTGGAGCTTGGCCCGGTCGCGCTGTCCATTTCGCTCAAAGAGCTCGGCAAAAAGATCTCCCTCCTGCCGTTCAAGGACCAGAAGCTCAAACGGAAGTCCGCGAATCCTAAACTCCACCCTTCCTGAGACCTCATCGGAGCGCACTTCAATCAGACGGACGAAAGCGCCCGGAAGCCACCTCAAATACTCTTGGGCGATCCAATCGCCATCCTGGCCAGAAATGGCCGGAAGCCTCTGGATCGATCGCACCGTGCGCCACTTGCGCGAGGGACGTCTGCGGGCCTTTCTGGACGGAACTGCGCCCGCCTCGGGTCCTCGCGTCCGTGAAAGAGCTTCGAGTGCCATGGATTTAAACGTTCTGAACCGGATCAGGGGCGCAATGAGCGGGTCCGGATGCGAAGCCGGAAGGTCGCAAAGCAGGCTGTCAATCAACGGCGACACCAGAGAATAGCTGGAACTCCCAAAAAGTGTGACCCAAAGCTTCGAAAAGCCCGTCGATTCAATCGGGACATGAACCATGGGCCGGCGCTTACCCAGCACTTCAGCCATTCGACGCAAAAGGGTTTCGTAATGAAGCGATTCACCGTTGACCAAATCCAGCGTCCGGCCTGAAAAGGCAGCGTCAAACGCTGCTGCCGCCACAACCGACACCACATCGTCTATGAAAATCGCTTGTGTGCGCCGCTGCGTCCAAGCCGGAAGCACCATCACAGGGAGCCTCCTCACCAGACTCTCCAAAATCCCAAACGAAGATCCCCCCGGGCCCACGATCATTCCTGCTCGAAGCACGGTCACCGGGACTCCAGTCTCCCGCAGCACATCTTCGACTTCGCGCCTGCTCTCTAGGTGCTGGCTGATATAGCCCTCTGGCACCAACCCACCCAAGTAGATGATCCGCTTGACACCTCGCGCTCGCGCAGCGCGCGCAAAATTATCCGCCAAAAGAAGGTCCGTGTCGTGAAAGCTACCTTGAAAAAGAGTGGTTGAAGGAAGCATCGAGTGAACGAGGTAAATGGCGCAGTCCACACCTTCAAGCGCAGCAGCAGTACTGGTTGCTGAAAACAGATCGGTCTCACGCCACACCGCCCCTGGCAAAAGCTCTGTGGGCTTCGAACGCGAAAGCGCAATGACTTCACCTCCCCGCTCCGCAAGCGCTTTCATGAGGTGGGCGCCAACAAAACCGCTCGCCCCAGCGACTGCAACCCGGAGGCTCGTCAAGGACGGACTCCAAAACGTTCTTCAAGCCACGCGTTAATATCCGTAGATTCATAGAGCCACCGGGCCTTCTGGCCCGACTCCGCGGGAGGAATCAAAAGACAAGGCACTTGAAGCATTCCGCCCTCGCGAACCAAAGTCTCTCGATGCACGGGGTCTTTTTGCGCATCTCGGAGCTCAATTTTTAGCGCTAACTTTCGAATCTGGCGCCTCACTTTGACACAAAACGGGCAGCCCACGAACTGATAAAGCGCAAGCCCAGCGCATTGCTGATCCACGCGTAACTGCTCAGCCACGCTCCTCACCTGAGGCCGGGGAGCCGTGAGCCAATCCAAGAAAAGGACGATTTGAGAAAGTACCCAGCGTATCAGTTTTAAAGCCATAGTTTTTACCCCGGTATTTTCTCCGATTTTACTTCCACCTGAGATCTGCCGCGAAACGCTCCAAGTTGAAAGCAGGCGATTACAAAAAAACACAATCCTGAAACCGCAAGCACTCTGCCAATGTGGCCAGCTGCAACCCATGGCCCCATGAGAGCCACCACGAGCGAACAAGCAGCCCGATCCAAAAGTGACTCCAGAGAGAGCACCGTGGCCCGGAGCTGAGATCCTCGTCCAATTTGGCTCAGTGCCTGAGAGATCCCCTGATTGATCACTTGCCTTTGGATCGGGCCCG
The DNA here is from genome assembly GCA_046317855.1 of Oligoflexia bacterium. Classification (GTDB taxonomy): domain Bacteria; phylum Bdellovibrionota; class UBA1018; order UBA1018; family UBA1018; genus CAIOHW01. Next base: position 5,265 of record JBKCVM010000086.1, on the reverse strand, counting down.
CAAACCCGATCAGGGCCGAAAAAAGCACCAGTAGCAACACCAGCCCTGATCCTTGCACCACTGCAAGCGACCCGACAGATACGGCTACTCCAGCAGAAAGCAGGCTGACCGAACCTTCAGGCTGAAACCGCTTCAGCACCGACCCGAGCCTCAAAGAAGAGGCTGCCTCAAAAAACGTCATGAGAGCCATGACCCAGCCCAAGCTCGAGGTCGAAAATCCACGCCCCAAAAGAAGGGGTTGGAACAGATTGACCTGGACAATGCGTGCTAAAACAAAAATCCCCATCCCCTGAACCATGAGTCCCAGAATTCTGGGCTCTTTGAGCACCAAAACCAGAGCCTCCCCAATCTGAGGACGGGGCACTGGCTGCGCACTCTTTTGCAAAACCCCAGCGACACCCGCCTGAGCGTGACCGAGCTCCTTGAGTCTAAAACCGTAAACCACCGCAACTCCGGCCGAGCCCAAAGTAAGCCAATAGCTCGAAAGAAGGTTCCACTGTGTCAGCCAACCCACGACAGCCCAACAACCCATCTTTGCAAAGAGCCCATAGGCCCGAGCCCGGCCTTCGGCATGAACATACTCGGCGACGCGACCCGCAGCAGAGTACGCTTCAAACAAATAGGCGTTCGACGCCCCCGAGATCAGCGAGCGAGCAGCCGCAATCAGCGCAAAATGGACCACGAAGGCCCAGTACGCCGAAAAAACCACCGGATCTCCTTCTCCAATTTTTTGACCTGCCACTTGAACCGCATCCAGACTAGAACCCACGCCCAGCACTACCGCCAGTTGCGCGGCAACAAGACTAATGGCCCCAGCCCTGAGCGTTCGGATACTTCCAAAACGATCGGCGAGCCATCCAGTGGGAAGCTCAAGCAAGCAAAACAATAAGTAATAAAAACCCTGGATCGAGAAAATCTGACTCTCTGTCAGTCCAAGCCTGTGCTGAACTTCATAAAAAACGGGAAGCCAAAAAAGCAGGGAGAACGAGACTTGAAAGCCAAGGTAGTTTCGAGTGAGCCTTTCGAGCGCCACCCTTTTACCTTCCCGAAACCGATCGCTGAGGACCCGTTGAGTAGGGACGAATCTGAAGCAAGTAGATCCGGCTCTCATCCATCATCCATTCGATGTCTACTGGCTGACTAAAAGTGTAGTCCGGAGAAAAATGACCCTGAAGAAGCCTTCCTGCGAATGCAAGCTGAGCAAGACGCTCTTTTTGATGTACAGGCAGATCCTGCTGAGCGGAGCCAAGCGAAAGCGTTCTGCCTCCCCCTTCGACCGTGTTGAAAAGATACTGAAAGGGCTGAGCGCTTCCATCCACGACGGAGTTCACAGACTCCAACGAAGCGTTGATGTAAACGTTTCTAAAATCTCCAGGTCCAGCGAGCGGATTTGCAGTCACGAGCACCCCACCCATGGTCGAGGGCCCCGAAGGAATCTGCTCCTGAACGACCACACCCATGTAGCAGTCATCCAGCGAAATTCCGACGTCATTACGGAGCCGGACACTCCTTGGCGAGAGCATCGATGCCCAGACCTGCTTGATGCTATCAAAAATTGTTTGTGCCGAGGTCAAGTGATTGATCGAGCTATAAATGCCCGCAGCTGAAAACCCTTCGAGATCCTCGGCATTGGATGAGGATCTCACCACAAAGCTCGAAACCCCAGCCAAGTGAGCTGCAATCTGTGAATCAATGTAGCCCCGAACGCTCTCAGGCATGCGGGTCTTTAAGATGAGTTGCTGGAGAGCCAAACAGAGCGAGTCTACTTCTCTCGCATTGAGCTCAATGGCCATCTTGAGTTTGCCGATGGCCTGCTGCAAACGGGGCGAGCTTTCTAAAAACTCCTGCTGAATCGAAAAAGGGATGGCGATCCCACGCGGCACTGCAAGACGCTCGCGCAAAAACCGAGAAACATCCGCTGCCAGGTCTGCCGAGTCCTCTATCCCTAAGGCGGGACAGAGAAACCGGACCAAGTAAGGCAGAAGGTTTTCTCGAGGCGGGCGACTGACCCGGTAGAACCCCAAGAGTCTTTCAATTCCCTGCCCACTCCCGTGCTCGATCACATTCTTCAGCTCGCCTAAGTTTGCAGCCTTGGTCCCGTAACGGTAGCGATCACTCACCCGGAGCCTCGAGAGCTCCTGGATCTTGGTATTCACCGCCTCTGGCTCTTCAAGCTTGATTCGCTGAACGCTCCAAGCAGGCCTCAAAATTTCAAAGGGTTTTTCGATGCGGGCAAGCCCTGCTTCAGTATTCTGGGGGACGACCGAATACTCCACCCACTGATTATCGAGCCCCTCACGTGCGATTTTCTCAAAAATTCCGATTTGGATGCAATTCGGAGCACCCCAGCCTGAGGCCAGGACGTTCGTGTGAGAAAGCGGGGTCGTGTGCTCGGCATTGATGATCCCGCTCACTCGCGGAATATCGTCAGGCACCTTTTCCATGACCACGATGTCATGCCACTCAAGCGTCGCCGCTGCCTCACGATATTCATCGAGCGAACGAAAGGCGCGGATCCTACCTTTGACTGTTCCCGCATTGAGGGCAACAAAACTTGAGCTCGAAAACAATTCGTGTTGATGAATGCGAGGCAAATCTCGCGGATCAATCTCCGCAACGCTCTTTTCTTGAAGATGATTGGCCGGCTTGAAAAGCAGTGGAATAGACGGTTCAATCTGCCGCTCCAAGAAACGAAAGAACTCCAGGACCATGGAGCCATCCATCGTGTCCACTTCGACAGTTTCCAGCACAAAAAATCGCCTTCCGTTGCGACGATGGAGCGATACTACTCCTAAAAAATAGTTTCGATCCGGAGCGGAGTACACACTGTAATTGAACGCATCGATCGAGCGCTCCACATCTTGCGCCGAACGTTTCAGCAATCGCTCGGCAACATAGTGCGCGTGGAGCGGGTAAACTGCGTGGTTCAAAACATGAAGCACGGGATCGCGCCCGGGCGCACCGCGCTCTACGACGACTTTGACAAACGGGTAGCCCGCTAAGTTTCCGGAGAGCGCCCCAAAGACACCAAGCCCCAAGCGTCGTCCCACTACGGCTTCTGGAACAAAGTCCCCAGAAACGATAGCGTCTGACAGCATGGCCTCGATCGGATCCACCGAACCGGAAGCCGTTCTTTTTTGAAATTCTCCAGCGGCACCCATGCACACTCCCCCTGCTGACGCGGTGTCCTAGCAAAGAGCAGCAAAAAGCGCAAAAATGACAATCAAATTTTTTCATGAAGCTTCTAGCAATGCGTGCTAACCCACTGCTCTCAATGGAGATTTCAAGAGGGATTGAGCCAAAGACTCTGCTTGGACTAGTGCAAAACACTATCCCGTTTGCCTTAGAGCGTACTGACCCCTTTGGCCACCCCACCCCCTCTGAGCTGCCCCCTTACTTAAGGACCCTCCAAAGCGCCTGGGATCAAATGAAGCTGGCTCCAGAAGCCCAGCTCAGCCTCAGTCACTTTCAATACTTCGAGCTCTGCGTTGCAGCGCACTTTTCAACCGTCAGCAGCTTTGTTCCGACGGACGTCGATAATCAAATCCGCTTTAAACTCTGGCACCCAGATCTCCCCACCCCAGAACTGCTGGCCATGGTGTCGCTTGTCAGAAGCGCCCAGGACTGGGACATGACGGCCCTCTCGCGCCGATTTGTGCGGGGACCAAAAACGGGCAGAGTTCTTTCAGGAATGCACGGTGAGTGGTTCAGCATCGCAGCAGCTGCCTACGGTGCGCTCGTGTCACACAAAAAAGAAGACGATGCCGCTGAGATGCGGGAGGCCATCTTAGAGGCCATCTTAAATGAAACCCGACGACAAGCATCCGTCCTGGGTGAGTTCATAAAAGCCCGCGATGGCATCGGACTTCTTGCGGCGGCTACCACCGTTGCTCATAACCTGGGAGATCTAGACCGGGTGATGGATCAGTGGAACCTTGCCGCAGACGACCCACTCCGTCAGCAGGCTTACAAATTGGCTGGCGACTCTTCACGGGACGATCCCGAGATGAGGCTCTTGAGGCTTGCCGGAAACCTCAATAAGGCTCAAATGGCGCCGACCTCGATGGCCGACGAAAACCACCGTCATTTTCCATTAAGAGCGGCACGCTGCCTTCGTCGCTCTGCTGATTTACTTCTTCCAATTGCTCCGTTTTATGATGATTGGGGAGCCCTCGTGGGCAAGCACCCCGCCCTCACCCCTGAGGACAGAGCGCAAGTCGTACAGTGCCTCATGGATGGATGGGAAAGACTCAAGCCGCCACGAAAGACTCAGGCTTATCCGCGAGCGCTTGCCGGAATTGAGGCGAGCTTTCCAGGTGGCCTTTCGCGGCTCTGCCAATATTTGCCCGCCCGCAGCGCAAAAAATCTACGCTCTGGCGCGCTTCGAAGCGTTTGCAGCATTCCACGAAAGCGCTTCGAAGAACAATGGAGTGAACTTGCTCTGAGGGCCTCTGAAAATGACTTGAAAAAATCATTTCGGGGGAATGGGAAGAACCCTGATGGTCCTCGAAGTTCCACCTGAATCTTTAAGAGTAACCAGAAATCCGTCCAAAAAACTTTCGTAGACTGGTTTTCCTTGAACCCAAAAAATTAAACTGCCCCCAGCCTCTATGATCCCTGAGTAATGAGCTCGAAGTTATGGAAACCCGCGTAGATCCAGAGCATTTGCTCAAGCACGGGGGCTTTCTTTGTCGTCACCCAAGTTTTGCGCACGAGTCGGGCGATGTTGGCCCTGAGCATCGCAAAGGTGTGGTTGATCGAAAAAAGCGGGTCAAATGAATGGTCCTTCAACTCACCCTGTCCCGCAATCACCGCGCGCTTTGAAGGGTGACGTTCGTGCTGGTTGTTTGGATAGTGCCTTGAAATCAGCATCGGGTAGGAGTTCTCTTCGTCCGAAATGAAGCACGTGTTTTTGTCGACGTGTCTTTCGATATCGGTGAGACACTTGGCGAACCCTTTGTTGCGATGATTGGCTCTTTTTCCGTATTTTTCGAACGAAATTTCTTTCAGTTTTTTTCCAATCGCCGGCATCGATGAGACTGCAAACGAGAGAATCTTTCGTTCCTTCGAAACCGCCATCGCCACTGCAAGTGGCTTACAGCGAGTGTGCTCAAACGTGATGAGTTCATCGAGATAGACTTCCCGGTAGGGCTTTGGCTTTTCAGTTTTTGCATCGAAACTCTCCAGCTCGAGGCGAGCTTTAGCTGCAAGATACGGAATTCGCCTGGCCACGGTCTTTTGATTGATCCCCAGAAGTTTTGCGGA
>JBKCVM010000085.1:0-10888 GCA_046317855.1 Oligoflexia bacterium | reverse complement strand
ACGACCACCGGGCCTTAAACAACGAGGGCAGTTTGGATTCATTTGCTCGGGTTGAGCAAAGTTGATTCCAAACCAACGGGTTAGCGTGAGCAGGTCATAGTGGCTGGGGGCAGTTTAATTAGGAGGCAAGGCGTGAGTCCTCGTCCCGCTCCCGCAAATTTTTGAGTGCCGCCAGTCTTGCCTCGAGTGCTGGGTGAGTCCCTGTTATCGGGAGCTGCGCACCACCTGATTGAGAACGGTTGATCTGGTCGACGCGTTGAATCGCAGAGGCAAGGACCGAGGGACTGACCCCGTAATTTTGGATGCACAGCCAGTCGGCTTCGAGTTCGTGTCTGTGTGACTGGTCTCTGAGGGCCTTAAACGAACCCCAAACTATGGCCACCCCTAAAAAGAGCGAAAATACTGGCAGAATAGGGCCCGACCGTTCACTGGGTAGAATCGCCGCCAGGCCCAGCGCTCCGGACAGTGTGACGAGCACCAGCAGAGACATTGCCCATGCCAGTAAGAACCTCTGGGTCAGATGGTTGCGGCGCATGTGCACGACCTCGTGCTTCACGACAGCCTCAAGCTCCGCCTCGCTGAGGTTTTTGAGTAGGGCAGGTGTTAACCAAAGCACAGGCTGAAACGGGCCTCTCATCCATGCGAGTCCGGTGACCCAAGCATTGGCTGTGCCACGAGCAGCAGAGGCATCCATGATCCTGAGTTCAGGGACCTGTACCCCCGACCGGTCAAACCAATTCAAAATTCTGTCCCTGAGCGCCGAGTCTTGCAGCGGTCGACCCGGTATGACTCGCTTGATGAGCCATGGGGAGATCACAAAATTTGAAGCAAGCGACAGCGTGTAGCCCGCAAGAGTCCCAGTGCCGAGTGCGAGGATGGCTTTCCAGCCACTCCACTTAAAGTACGCAATGGCGACAGCTGTGGTCATGAGCGATCCCGCCAGCAGCCCTAAGTAAATCACCACTCCCGCAAAAGCCCAGAGCAACTGCGTACCGCCGGGGCCGTTGCTGACGGATGAGGCCAAAGTAAGCCCAGGTCTTCCAGGATCTGACTGGGAATGCTTGCTCAGGATCTCGTTCTCAATCGAAGCTTGCTGGAGACGTTGCGCTACGAGGGCTGCGAGCGTGATCCACATTCCCGCCACTGCGGCACCCGGCACCTCTCGGCGAATAGGGGAGGTCGATAAAAAAATCACCAACTGAAGGGTGGTACTTAAAAGTCCGGCCAATCTTAATCTTGCGATCGCGGACTCGGTTTCTGCCTCACGATCGATGGAGAGGCTGGGATCCGCTTGATTCAAGTCCTCTTTAAAGTACTCGGCCCAAAGAGCAAACATCACGACCGGAATGGCCGAAGCACAAACTAACGCCCAAATGCTCATTGTTTTTCGAGCTCCTCAATACTGGGCAGGGCGGGTTCGACTGTCGAAGCCTCTGCAGCTGGGGCTCTTTCTTCTCGGAGCCCGTACTTTTTTAGAATGGATTGGGCAGTCGGGGCCGGTTTCCACACTCCAAAGGGGTTTTCAAGCACCGCGAGTTCAGCGGTTGCCTCAGGAGAGAGCTCAACATTACGCTGAAAGACCACTGGAGAGAGCGCGCGGTACCGCTGGATTGCCCAACGGAGATAGCGCGAGTCCTTGAATTCAGTCTGAAATGCTCTTGCTGTTGCAATCGCATAGCTAAAAGTCTCGAGAGTCATGGCGCGTCTTTCATCGATTCCAAGAGGCTTACGGAGTGATTCGTCGAGTGCCAGCAAGGCTGAGTAAAAGCACCAATGATGTTGCATTGGGTTTTCAGAAACGAGTTCGCGTGCACCCGAGCGCAGCTCCTCTCGGAGTTGTGTTTTTTTAGTGAGCGCCAAAAACTCATCAGAGCAGCCTTTGAGCGATTCATGCTTTGGGGCTCTGGCAAACTCAAACAGTGCTTTGAGCTCTGTGGTTCCAAACCCTCCTGGGTGTGGGAGATCCAAAACGGGGGCTGGCTCTGCCGGTAACACTGGGGCCTGGATAGACTGCATGCTGGAGCAAGCCGCAATGCAGGCCACGATCCCCGTTCCTAGGAGGGCGAGGTTACGAGTGTTCGTTTGTTGACGACCTTTGCGAGACTTCACGCAAGTGGATCGGCACAAATTGCCCAAAACCTGACTCAAAAACTGCAGGGGCTCGTTGGATGGCCTCCACCTAAATCTCATCAAAATGTTAAGTGCCGGGGCGTTTGGCCCGAAGAGCAAGGGAGAGGGGTGTGTCTTGGTGCGACCGTTTTGGACAGAGAGCTCAAGAGTCTCAATGAGAGCAGCGCTGACTCCTGCGCTGAGGGCGGTTCTTATTTTGAGCTCTGTTGGATTTTTCGTTTTTGTCCCTTCTCGTGCGGGTGCGGCAGAGGTGGCTACCGCCGCTAAGACCGCAAGTACCGAGCAAGAGAAAATGCGCAACTTCTATACAGTCCTTGAAGATCTTGTAAGTGACTTTGAATACGACCTCAAAAATGGTCAGGTCAGCGGCCTGCGTGATCTGTCCGTTCGTGGACTTGCAGTAAACGAGCTGGTGCCGGCAAGTTTCAAGACCCACCTTGAGCTGGTCATTACTGAAAGACTTCTTAAGGCTGCAAAAGTCAGAATGATTCAGTGTCTTCAGTGCCGAGCCAGAAAAACGGTTCTGAGCGGCGATCAAATGGTGATCAGTGGGCCTGAGACGAATCCAAACGAGATGTCTCGAATTGCCCGACAGGCTGGGATTCAAAATTTTATGGATATCGCTTTCTCTTACCAACCTACGGGCATGGTGCTGTCGCTCTACATTACTGAAGCAGACACCGGGTCTGTGATTTGGTCACGGAGTTACAATTCAGAAACCTCAAGGACCTCGGCCTACCGCAGAGGTGTCGATCAGAGTCAGGTAGAAGGAATGCGGAGTGCCGCTGAGTATCTGCCCCTGGTCCAGTATCGGGTCACGGTCTTCTATGGATACCAACCCAACCTTGGATCTTATACTGGCACTTTGGGTGTGGGTTTTAGGATGATGGAACGCTACGACAACCGCAAAAAGGAGGTCGGGTTTGAGGTCGACTATTTTCGAAACTCAAGCGGCCTTGCTGGGGCAAGCCCGGTTGAGAATGACCTCTATGGCGGGATCAACTTAACTCTCCTTTTTCAGCACGCTTGGAACCTGATTGGTGAAGAAGAAAACTACAATCGGGCACGCGGAAGCATCGTCGCAGGAATCGGTGGAACCTATGCGTCAGGATTTTTAGGAGGCTTGGTTCGCGGGGGATATGAATGGCGATTAGCTCGATACTGGGCGGTCAGTGCCTCATTGGGCTACCGGCCATCCGCAACAAAATTTGTGGGTAACTCAGAGGCGGGAACAGTCTCAGGGATTGAAGCGACCTTTGGGGTGAGCGCACTTTTTTAAGGAACTGGTGATGAAGCTCAAGTGGGTAAAAAAAACGAAGTGGGTCATCCGTGCAGGCCGTGGGGCGCTGCTGGCCCTGCTCGGGATTTTATCTGCCTGTTCTAGTCTCAAAGGACTCTTGGCGGTCGAGGAGGAGGGCGAGCGCTCCAAGCTCATCGCAAATCCATTTGGCTCCCTGTATCCACAGCCCACTTATGATGCCTCGGCGCCTGTGGTGGTACGTTCAAAAAAGGGTGATCGTGCCCTTGAAGTTGAGATTCCCGCTGCGGATTCGGCCGTCTCGGAGTGGGTAGTCCCGATCTCTCCCCAAGCTCGAGCCACTCCGGAGGTGCGTACAGATTACGCCAACCGTAAACCTTCTGCAGCCGACCGAGAAATTCAGAGGGAGATGCCCCAGCCCGATGCTCAAGAAGTTGCCATGCGGCAGGACCTAGAGACCGAGATGGGTCTCCAAGCCGTCGACGAGGACCTTGCTCAAGGGGATCGAAGCTATCTGGGCGCTCTGGACAGAATTAAATCCCTGTTTAGGGAGCGGCGTTTTGAGGCTGCACTCCTGGAGACTGAAGAGCTCCTCAAAGAACATCCTGCCGATCCCAAGTTGCATGCGATGCGTGGAACGTTGCTCGATCGCCTAGGGTATTTGGACTTAGCGCGGCAGTCGTGGAGCCAGTCCCTCAAGCTGGATCCATCTAATGAGTCCCTGCGGAGATTCTTGGACCGAAAGGCCGATCGCCTTCCTGCAGGTAAGGAAATCAAAGGGGGGAACTCATGAAGATGACCCTAAAAGCCCTCGGTTTGGCAGGATTTTTCTTTGGGCTGACTCAAGGTGCCCTGCCCTCGGCTGGCTACGCTCTTGAAACTCGAGAACGAGTGGCTGCGACGGCTCAGCGACAGATTCGCCTTTTGATCGAGCCTCTGTTGGAGCGCTATTGTCAGGCCGACGCTTCTGGCCTGCCGTCTTGCAAGCTCTTACAAGTGAGCGTGGATGTCGAACTTGCTGCGGGTGCGACCGTAGCTCCAGGCTTTGACGACGTGGATGTTCGTACCACAGCCAAGCTTGCGCCCAGTGCTGGTAAGATCAAACTTTTGGTGGACGAAAAGATTGGTCCCGTGTCTCGCAGCAAATTGGTCGAAGTGGTCGAGCAGTATCTTGAAACCCTTGAGTTTCCGGTCTCGGTCGAAGCCAAGGTAGCGTCATTTCCGCAGCCACTGAGTTCGGTGGGGCGCGTTGCTGCCATTCGAGAGAAAATCTCGCAGAACTTTCGAACGACCCTGGAAACCTTATTCTCTCAGTTCTGCCCAAATCAATGCTTGTTAGGAGATTTCAATCTCGATGCTGAACCCGTTAATCCCGAAGAAGCTCAGTACGGCGCAACGGGCGAATTTGTGCAAGAGGGTAACACTGCGGTTCGGATCAATGACATCGCAGCGACCATCCTCATTGATGAGTCCCTCGGCGCCAGTCAGCAAGCTAATCTGCTCGAGATCGCTCGCTTAAGGACGGCAGCGTTCAAAAATGTCAGCTTGTCCTCCAAGGTGATTAGGTTTCCGCAAGTAGGGGCTGTCGGAACCATTCCGGGGGAGAAATCCTCGCAGTCGTCAAGTGAGCCCTCGACGACTCAGCAAGAGGTACGCAATCTAACCGAGCAGACGGCTCGCAACTCAGATACCTCGAGTAAGTCTGATACTTCTAGTAAGTCGCTTGAGACCCAAGATTCAAAGAGTGTCTCTCAAGAAAACAACACCAGCACATTGAATTCGAATCGCCAGGAGCGTTTTGAACGGTTTGAAAAGATTGAACGTGTAGAAAATGGAGATGCCGTTCAAAGCGAGCTGCAAAAGTTTAAGCTATACGGGATCGTTTTCTCAGCACTGGTTCTGTCGCTTTTGGTTTTGATTGCACTATCGAGCCTGCGTTCGTCTTCGAAGGCGCCCAGCATTCTACCTGCTTTCTTGAGTGCACCTCAGTCCGGGGCGCATCCCTCTTTTGAGCGGGGCGCTTCCGAGAGGGGTGATCTCGGTCCAGCGCTGTCTCCGGGTGAGGAGCGCGTGAGGACGGTTGCAGTTCGATACGAGATCGAGCGTTTGATCGAGGAACTCTCGAGAGTCTTTGCTGAGTCTGCAAGGGTTGCAAAAATCGTATTCAGTCGAATTTTGACTGAAGAAGGAGTGGAGACGACTGCCGCTTATATGCAGATTTTTGGCGAGGCTATTGTCGTGGATATGCTGAGGGACCCAAGTCTCCAGAGCGATCTCAACGAGCTCATGGAATTTTACGCTAAGAACCCCCTTGAGATCTCGGACGAAGAGAAGCTCGATCTGCTGCGTAAGCTTCATAACCGTACGGTGGCCGGAAAGCTGGTCGCCTTGGGGAGTCGTTCGTCGAACCTGTTTGATTTTTTGGTCGAGATGGACGCACTTCAGATTTTTGAGCTTCTCAGAAATGAGTCCATGACGGTCCGTGCAATCGTCTGCACGCAGTGTGATCCGCAGAAACGAAATTTGATCTTTCAGCAAATGGACGAGAACGCTCGCCTCGAGCTCATGGCCGAGCTGTCACGCATTGACTATCTGCCGCGCGACTATGTGTTTAGTGTGGCGCAGTCGCTCAAGCGTAAGCGCCGCGATAACCCCAAGTTAAATACAGAGGCTCTCCCGGGATCTGAGGTCCTCGTGGGCCTTTTGGAAAGAACTCCAGAATCCACGCAACGAACGGTGCTTCAGAGCCTAAGCCAGTCGCATCCGGATAGTGCCCGGACGGTGAAGGGCAAATTGGTGAGCGTCGATACCCTACGCTACCTCCGAGACGGGCAGCTTTTAGAGGTCGTGCTCTCGCTCAAACATGACGAGCTGCTTCAGTTCTTGAAGGGCGTGGTGGGCGAGGTTCGGGCTCATATCTTTTCTAAGGCGCCTAAGGATCTAGTGGCTGAGCTTGAAGAGGAGCTGGCTACGGTTCCGGCAGTGGGCCGTGAGGTCTATCTGGCCGTGGAGCGCAAGATTTTGAATCGAATGAAAGTGATGGCTAACGAAGGGCTCATCAATCTCTCCGAGACAAACGAACGAATGTTCTCGGGCTCCGGGGCGCCGACGGGTGCCCAGGTGGTCACCGCTTCACCTGATGCTCAGGGTCGCCAGTCAGCACTGCGGAGGGTTGCATGAGCGGGGACGTGACCGTGCAGAGTTTGCGCAAGGTGGCACTGCTGCAAGCCTTTACAGATGCGGAGCTGTCGGAGCTGATTCTGTTGGGTAAAACCGTGACGTTTGAGCCTTATACGAACGTGGTGATCGAGGGCGAAGCCAGCTGGGGAATGTACTTCATTATGAAAGGCCAAGTAGGAATCTTCAAAGTCAATAGGTTGAGCGGAAACGTGTACGATGTGGGCCAACTCCAAGAAGGTTCTTTCTTTGGTGAGATGTCGTTAGTGGATTCTCAGCCTCGCTCAGCAACGGTGCAGTCTTTGACGGATTGTCGTCTCTTTTTGATTGATAAGGCTGGTTTTCAAAAAATGGTCAACTCATCTACCGAGCTCAAGCTGCGGTTTTTGGATAGTTGCATCCAACAGTTGGTGGGGCGGCTCAGGTCGCTCAATGATGACTATGTCGTGAGCCAGTACCAGCTCTGGCAAAAAGCGCTTGCTCTCGGCTCCAAGAACGGAAAGGACGCAGCGTAGATATGAACTTTTCGTCTCTCTTTGGATGCATGTTTGGTGTCGGCGTCATGTACTACGCGTTGGCAGAAACCGGCATGAACTTGGAGTTCTTTCTCGACAAGCATGGGATCATGATTGTGGTCGGGGGGACGGCAGCAGCAGCGAGCATTAGTTTTCCGATCACTAAGGTCATCACCTTGGTGAAGGTCTTTGTGCTGAGAGTGCTGGGTCGTAATCGGGTCGACTATCAGGGAACCATCAGTCAGATTTTGGAGCTGAACAAGAAGGCTACCGTTGGGGTCACGGGCCTGAATGAAGTGCTAGGAACGATTCGTAACGAGTTCTTAAAAGAGTCGGTTGCTCTAGTGGCCGGAGGCGTTCTGACTGAGCGCGAGATTCGAACGACTTTGGAGCAGAGACTCAAGACGGTCGAGACTCGTTACATGGAGGAGGCCAATATGTTTAGAATTATTGGTCGATTTCCGCCCGCATTTGGGCTTCTCGCGACCACCCTGGGGATGATTGCCGTTCTTCAAAAAATTGGCTCTCCCGACAGTCAAAAGCTCATTGGTCCAGCAATGTCGATTGGGTTGATTGGGACTTTGTACGGCATTGCGCTGGCTAACTTGGTATTCATCCCGATTGCCGAAGCCCTGGCTGAGCGAACGCGAGAAGAAGTGGCCCTGAGACGAATCATTTTAGAGGGTTGCTGTCTGCTCAAGCAACAAGTGAATCCGATAGCACTCCGGGAGCAACTCAACTCCTACCTCTTGCCTAAAGACCGCGTGGCAAGAAAGGCTGCTGCATGATGAGGGCCATTGCGGGCCTTAAAAAAAAGCTCGGACGCGGGCAGGCTGAGCAAGACGACGCTCGGCTTCACCTAGGGCACTCTACTGCACCTTCTGCTGAGGGCCATGGGCAAGCTCACGACGATGAATCAAATTGGCTGGTTTCTTACGCGGACATGATGACGCTGTTGTGTGGTTTCTTTATCATGCTCTTTAGTATGGCCAAGCTGGATGATCCAAAGTTCGAGAAGGTCAAGCAAGCCGTGGCTGAACATTTTGGCGGAGAGTATCGGTCGCCGACCCGAGACCTATCGAAGTGGGTCACACAACTTCTGCAGGATACTCCCCTCAAAGGGGAGGCAGACGTGGAGATCATTGAAGGCGGTGTTGCGATTGCTTTTAAATCGCAGATTTTCTTTGAGACCCTCAGTGCCGAGATCACCGCAGCAGGAAGATCCGTGCTGCAGGAATTGGCAGCAGCTTTGGCCGAACGACAAAAAATTGAAAAGCGTGCTTACCGATTTGTCATTGAAGGGCACACCGATGCTCGGCCTGTGGTAGGCGGAAGTTTTGCGACGAACTGGGAGCTTTCAAGCGCCCGTGCGTCTAGGGTGGTGAGAGTCTTTATCGATTCAGGTCATGATCCACGTCGCATGGCCGCTCTGGGTTATGCAGATACACGCCCGGTCCAAGAGGCGCGCAGGGTTGATGGAAGTTGGGATGAGCGCGCATTGGCCGAAAATCGCAGAGTGGTCATTCGGGTGATTCATGATCCTGAAGAGGATCGGACTCCGGCAGCCGTCGGCTTGCAAGGCGAGGCAAGTGTGCAGCAAACTCCCGAGCAAATTTTGGCGGCCGAGCTAGCCATTGCTCGACGCTCTGCACTGAGAATTAGAGAGGCTTTCCAATCGCAGCAAGCGGCACCGGCCGAACAATAGGAGAGCTTGCTCGTTGCCTTTTTATTTGAAAAGCTAAGGGCGAGGCCCAAGGAGGGCCCTTGCCCATGCGTTGGAATTGTCCTCATTGTGGGGTGGGATTGAATGTCCCAGATGACCAGCTTGGTGAAGGCTGGTGTTTTTCAAAATGCTTTCAGTGCTCTGGTTTTTCTTTGGTGCGGCGCGCTGATAAAGAAGCGGTCCGAGTCGATCAGCCAACGCTGGGAGCAAGCTCTCTCCCCACTCCCATGCCTGAGACCTCGCCTCTGCTGCGGTCTCCACGCAAGAGAGCCATCGAGATCAACCCGGGGGCTCAAGCACTCAAAAAATCTCCGGTACAGGATCTTGCTAGCCAAATGTCCTCTGCCAAAGTGTCGCCCCCACCCTTTAAGCTAAAGGATGGAAATTTCGCAGGGCGCGCGCTTCCGCCTCCGCTGGCTGAGCCGTCACCCCGATCCGGTCGTTCGGGTCAGCGATTGATCCGCGTGCTTGCAGGCCTGATGGTGAGTGGTGTGGTTTTGGGTGTCTATACTTGGCTTTCTACGCCCATTCCTGTGACTTCTGATTCTGTGACGACTGCTCAGTCTGCAGCGGCGCTCAAGCAGCCAGAAACTACGGCCCCCAAAAGTCCTTCCCAAGAAATCCAGGCAAAGGCTATCGAGCTTAAGGCTCCACCCGCAGCTCCGCGCGAGGTCATGCAGGTAGTCCAGGAAGTGCGCGTTACTGGATTTGAAGTTGAGCCGCTCAGCCCACGGGTTCAGCTGCGGTCTGGTCCGGGTCTCACTTATCCAGTAATTGGTGTGACAGGACCCTCTCATTCGTATCCGGTAGTCGATTGGAGTGAGCGCTGGTTTAGGATTGCCACTGAAAATCATGCTGACGGGACGCCCAAAACCTTTGCATGGGTTCGAAACGACCTCGTAAAGCTTCAAAAAAAACAGGCCACGCGCTAGGGGTTGGCCTCGACTTCTGGTGAGCAAAGCCAAAGCCGGATACTTTTTGCGAGGTAATCAGCGCGCCTGGTTTGGAGCTCTCCTAGGTCTTCACAGCTAGAATTTCTAAAGGCCGGCCCGGCTGAGTAGCGGTTGTCTGCAACAAAGAGCACGGGCTTTTTCAGGGTGGGCCAGGTTTGTCCTGAATCGTGAATTAGCCACTCATTTAGTCTTGGCCATTCTTGCAGTTCAGTTTGGCCCCTCCCTACGAGTGACACTCCGGGAGTGCGCCCTTGCAGTGCAAAGGCAGCCTGCGAGGCGGTTTGATAGCGGGCTCCCAAGACAGGAAGCTGGTTCAATTTTCCTTGGGTTTTTTCTTCAATAAAAGGTGCCAGTTCTGACCAGCCAAAAAAATCGTTGGTGATATCCCAGAGGGGATTTGGTTTTTTCTGTGTCCACCACTCGGTCCATTTTGCCTGAAGGGGCAGTTGGCAGAGCGCAATCCAGAGGGTGATGAGAGAAAGAGTCCAGCCGGCGTGAAGGCGGGCCAACCATCCTGGCCGCTCAGGGTGGGTAGCAATCCAAAGAGAGAGCGGTAGCCACGCTGCGAGGGCCCAGTGAGCTTTGAACTCAGAAAAGAGGGGCTGCACTAAAAAAACAGCCGCTGCAGGAGCAAACCACAAGAGCACGAGCCCTCGTTTGGGCTTCAGAATCGCCAGTGCCGCAATCAACGCCGGTCCGGCGATCAAGAGTTGTGAGGCCCAAAAACGCAAATAACGTGCGCCATCGGCATGGCCGCCGGATTGATGCCGCTCAATGAATTGGTAGCGAATCGATGCCCAGTCATTGTGGAGGTTCCACCAAAGTGTGGGCAGAAGCGCCAGAGTGGAGCCCAGCGCAAGCGCGCCCAGGAGTCGAAGCCTATGCGCGCGTGGAGCATACCCGATCACCGAAAGAGCGGCTGATCCAATGAAAAGAACGGCTGAGAATTTTGATAAAAGTCCCACGAGCGCTCCAAAAAAAAGAAGCACTGGAGCCTGTTTTTTCTCAGGGTGCCACGCACCCAGAAACGCCAGCCACCATCCCACAAAAAGCGGTAGATCTGGAACACTCATCCAGCCTGCCGCTGCAAGTCCCGGCAGCACTAAAAGCGCCGCTTCAGAGTGAGTGAGTT
>JBKCVM010000084.1:0-6233 GCA_046317855.1 Oligoflexia bacterium | reverse complement strand
GTGTTCCATCAAGATGTGATCCACATCAGGGGGGATTTCGATAAATTTTTGGCTCAGTTCTGCTGCCATGTCGCCATGATTGAGGACCAAGTCCGCAACGGTTTGACCGTCGTGAGCGCGCAGATCCTCCAGCGTTTTCTTGTCTTTAATGTGGGCCAGATCGTCTTGTTCTAGCGTGAGGTCATGCAAGAGCGCGGCAAAATTGAGTTTGCTGAAAGTGAGCTTTGAGGCCCAGTCCATGAGGCTTGCGATCGTGCAGCTCACTTGGCAGAGCGTCACGCTGTGGCTGATCAAATAGTGGGGATCATGCTTGATAGAGGCATCAAAAATCGTTTTAAGGCTGGGCTTGTTTCCGATGGCCTGGAGCGTAAGGTTGAGGTTGGTCTTGATGAGTTCACTGACTTCAGGTGGAGTGAGGCCTTGCTGCAGAAGAAGCTGGGTGGTGCGCAAGATCTCTTCAGAAATCGAAGTGGCATCTTGAGGGGTCATTCCGGCGTTGATTCGGCGTTGAATTGCCTCAGCCAATTTGGAAATGAATTTTCCAATAGAGTCGCGATCCAAATAGAACGCTCCAACCCCTTTTTTGATGGCGTATTTTTCGTAATCGGCTTCTAGAAACAAATCGCCTGCATGGAAAATTTTTAAGTAGTTGTTCTCTGAAAGTCTGATGAAAACTTCGGCAGGAAGCGGGCTTGCTTCCAGGAGGAGCCGAGTGCGAATCGGGCTAAACTGCTCATCAGGAATTTTGAGCTCGGCCGCCTCATCGTGGGGAAACTTAGAGTGAGAAAGGATCTGGCCCAGGTTTTCGGCCCAAGTGCTCCAGCTCACTTGCCCTAGGACTTTAACTCCCTCTGGTGGCGGTGTTTTGGATCCTTTTCCGCCGTCAAAGAGAACTAAAGGGATCTCAAGCTTGTTCTTGCGGAGTAGGGTGCCGATGATCGTCGAGCGAGTGGGGTGTTCGCAAAAGATGAGATCAAATAAGGGGCCACTCTCGGTCTCGTTGGAGCTTGAAGGAGCGGGCCGCTTGTCCGGAGTCGAGTTCAGCGCTTCCATGAGAGAGTCGAGAGTCGGGCAAAGATTAACTTCAGCCTTATGGTAGCCCTGCAGAGCAAGCGCCACGAAGTCCATGGCAATCTGGTCTGAAAAAGAAATGAGTACCCGCATTCAGCGCCTTTTTTTTCTTGGTTTAACTACTTTTGGGGTTCCCTCATAAAACGATGATGCCCGAGGACTGTTCAGTGCGCTACCTGTTCGTCGGGGGTTGTGGCTTCTTCGACCGTTAAAGTGGTGCGAGCGTCAAAGGTTTCACGCCGGATGGGACAAATGCCTACCGAACACCTTTTGCAGTAGGCTCGTCCGCAGGGGTCCATGTGGGAGTGAAACTCGCCCTCCATGGAGAGACGTTCGAGAATTTTTGAGCCATAGTTTTCTACCAAAGAATGGGCCTCTTTGATGGGCAGATATTCTGGAATCACCATGTGAACGTCCACGTGGGTGTGCCGCCCCGATCGCAGAGTTCTTAAGCCGTGGAAGGTGATGATCTCGGCTGGGGCGTGGCGGTTGAATTCGTGGACAATGGACTTGAGTGTTTCGGGGTCTTCAATGTCGAGCAGCGCTCCGGAGGCCCGTCTGACCAGCATAAATCCAGTGCGCATGAGCCAGAGCCCCATGAGAATGGCGATCGCCGAGTCGAGCCACCTAAGCCCCGTGAGCCAAACCAGGGCAAGGCCCGCAACGAGTCCTAGGGTTGTGTAAAAGTCGGAAAGCACGTGGTGCCCGTCCGCTTCAAGCGCGGCGGACTTGAGTGATCTTCCGCGTCGAATGAGGTACCAACCCAAAGCACCGTTCAAGAGGCCCGCCACCAGGTTTACGGCAAGTCCAATATCTAGGCTTTTCAGCGGCTCGTAGCGAATCCAGGAAACGACGCCTTCGTAGACGATCAGAATTGCCGCAAGTGAGATGAGGCCGCCCTCAAAGGCAGCAGAGAAATTTTCGATTTTTCCGTGGCCATAGGGGTGGTCTTTGTCGGTGGGTTGCTCTGCAAAGATAACGGCCCCCAGTGCAAACACCGCCGCAACGACATTCACGACGCCTTCGTAGGCGTCGGATTTCAGGGCAGCCGATGAGGTCAGGCGATAGGCAAGTACTTTGAGTGCGAGGATCACGGCGCCCGCCATGATGGAGACGAAGGTTGCGCGGAGGCGGGGGTTGTGGAGAAGTTGCATAGAGCCGTACTATCAAACTGCCCTACCCGCCTGCACTTTCTTTTAGTCGACGCGATTCAGCTCGGTGCAGGGCAGTTAGGGGTTGCGTGTTGGGATTGGGATGGTTAGTTTTGCGACCATGGCCGAATTCACCAACATTGCACTCAAACGTCTCTACGAACTCTGGCGCTCCGGCGACGTCGAAGCCATCACTCAGGCCTTTCCATCTGGCCTCACCTTTGAAATCAAAGGTCAGAGCGTCCTGGCAGGAAAACGAGATCTTTCGGGATTTTCTCGGCTCCTGGGGAGCCTCAAGGAGCTCTCCGCCGGCACGTTCGAACACGAGATTCACGACATCCTTTCCAGTGATCGTCACGCCATGGTCCTTGCCACTTGTCGTCTGGTGCGAGGCGGTAAACCCATCGAGTACCGCACCGTTCACGTTTGGCGTCTCGAGAGTGGGCTTCCGATTGCCGGGTACGAGTACTTGCGCGATCAGTACCAGTTCGATCAGATTTGGTCCTAGTCCGCGCGAGGTCTTGATTTGTGCAGAAAAAGCAGCTCGTCTATGACCTGCCGACCCGAATTTTTCATTGGTCGTTTGGCGCGCTTTTCGTCACCGCTTTTGGAATAGCCAAATTTGGAGACGACGAATCGTCTCTCTACGCCTACCACATGCTAGCTGGCCTTACCCTGGGGGGGCTCGTCCTCCTTCGAGTGTTGTGGGGCCTTGTCGGAACCCGGCATGCCAGGTTTTCTGGCTTTGCGCTGAGCCCTGGGGGATTGGTTTCGTACTTCAGGGGGATTCTGACGGGCGATAAAAGACGGTGGTCTGGTCATAATCCGGCATCAAGCTACGCAGCCGTCGCGATGATCCTCTTTTCTCTGGGACTTGTCCTCACGGGCACGCTCATGACCACCCAAGGGTCTCGTGCCAAAGAGACTTTTGAAGAAATCCATGAACTACTGGCCAATGCTTTATTGATTACTGCTCTTCTTCACGTGGCAGGAGTGGCTCTTCACACCCTCAGGCACCGCGAGCTGATTGGGCTTTCGATGGTGGATGGAAAAAAAGCAGGAGTTCCACCCGGAGAGCAGATCCCCTCCGCCCGTCCTTTTGCAGCATTCTTGCTCTTAGTGGCGACTCTGGCTCTGGGGTACCAGTTGTTACGCAATTATGATCCAAGCTCTGGGCGCCTTGAATTTCTAGGGACGAGTTTTAGTCTCGGAGAAGGGGATGCTGAAACTCAAGACGAGCCCCGGAGTTAGTGCGCCTGTTTGGCGATACTGCCATCGACTGGATTGAAGTAGATTTCAACATCCCTGCCAGCCTTGTCGCTCCCGTAGATCTCGTAGCAGTTGCCCGAGACCTTGAACTTGCGGATTGTATAGCCTTGGGCTTCGACCCGCTTTTGAAATTCCTGCTGGCTGAGCCACTTACTCTTGGGCTCCGTGGTGCAGTCCTTTTTGGCGTGGGCCTGGACTGATGCGATCAGGGTGAATGCGGCGAGTGCGCTCAGTGGGCTGATTTTTTTCATGTGCTTGCTCCTGTTTCAGTGTGGGTTTCGCTG
Source organism: Oligoflexia bacterium (assembly GCA_046317855.1). Lineage (GTDB taxonomy): Bacteria > Bdellovibrionota > UBA1018 > UBA1018 > UBA1018 > CAIOHW01. Next base: position 2,458 of record JBKCVM010000084.1, on the reverse strand, counting down.
ATCCAGCTCTCAATTGACCGGAGGGTGGCCGTTGCTCCCTCGGGCTGCCTGCGCAGGATATTGACTAGCATCTTCAGAAGGTCGTCGGTGGTCAAGATGCCATTGATGTGGCCGCGCTCGTTTTTTACCAGGAGAGCAGAGACTTTGGTTCTGAGCATGCGGGTGGCGACCGTTTGGATCGGAACATCGTCGCTTACAGTCTCCACGGGCCAGCTCATGTAGTCCTGGGCCGTTTCACCCTCCTTGAATTCATAGGTGGACTCGTCGCGGATGATTTCGGGTTCGTCTCCCAGGCGCACGAGCGCGCGCTGCAGGTCGCGGTCGCTCAGGATCCCGATCACGCTCCCGAGTCGGTCGAGTACGGGTAGATGCCGGATGCGGTTGTCGCGCATAAGTTCCAGGCACTTTGAAAGCGGATCATCCGCGCCCACAGTCACCAATCTCTTGCTCATCCAGTCGGCTGCTATTTTTTCCATTTCAGTTCTCCTTTTTGACAAGTCCGATCTCAACCAAGCGTTCGTTGAGGTACGAGCCTGCAGTGTGCGTGGACGAAAGCTGCACCTCGGGCCTCGGATGCAAAAAAAGTGGCAGTGAAAATCGGGATCTAAGTGACTCCTCGCCCGCCGGGTTCACCACACGGTGGAGGGTCGATGCATAGTATCCGCCACTTGCCATCTGCAGCATGTCGCCTGCATTGATGGCAAGCGACCCTGGATCGCACGGAACGTCGATCCAGTTTCCGTCTGAGTCCTTAACTTGAAGACCCTGCGCAGTAGCTGCCGGTAGCAACGTGATGAGATTGATGTCACCGTGTGCTGCCGCCCTCACTGCACCCTGTTCCTCATCTCCTTGAAGCGGGGGGTAGTGGATCGCCCTGAGTAGAGTTGCCTCGCTCTGATCAATCATTTGAGGAAGCGGCATCGAGAACTGGCTACGAATTTCTTCAGGGCTCTCCTGCTCGATCCAGCCCAGGAGCTCTGACGCCAGAGTGTGAAGCCTGTCATACATGTCGAGGGTCTTTGCACTCATTCCGGCAGGCAGTGCTGTACGTGGATAAAGGTGGAAGAACTCCTTGAGGTCCTTGGTGCTAAAGTCTTTTGCGTTTTCGGATCGGAACGGAAAATAGCCATCCTGTTTTCCGGGATCGAAGCGGTAATTCCACTTGTCTTTGGACGCAAAGAACCTGGCCCAATCGGTAAAGACTTCGTGGATCAGTTCGTGCGGGATGGGGTGGTCCGAGAGCACCGCAAAGCCAGTGTTCTTGAGCGACTCTGCAAAGCGCCTGGGAGCGTCCGCCGCAGTGTATTTTACCTGGAGAATCTTCATGAGCTATCCCTCTTGTGTCTGAGCACTAAGCACGGGGCGGGCCAAGGGGTGGTAGGTTTTAGTGTGTTGGATTTGTTGGATTTTTTTAGGCGGGGGCGGCTCGCGCGGGGCGCTGCGAGGCCAGTCGTCACAGGTGTGGGGCAAAGTGTCTCAAGCGACTGATCCCCAATTTACTTGCAGTAAACCTTGAGGTCAGAGCGGTTGAGCTCGAGCAGGGTTTCAATGCCTTGTGTGATGCCTTCATCATCAGCAGCGTTATTGGCAGCAGCGTTTGAGCGCAGGAGCTTGGCCTGGGTGTCGACCTTGCGGGCGCAGTCTGCAAATTCTTTTTTGAGTTCCCCGACGCGGCCCTCAAGGATCTGCATGTAGCGGAGTTGAAAATCTTGGTTAGCGTGTGCAAACCGTTGACGCAGAGCTTGGCAAATGAGGAGGGGTGGCTTTGCTGGCAAGCCGAGTCCCCCTCCACTTGCTTGAGCAAATTTTACCCTGAGCTCTCTCAGGGTGGGTTCAAACTCGTCCATGGCCAGATCAAAGAGAGCGGCTCCGAGCTCCGTCTCCTCGCTTGGGGTGGGGCGACTGTAGGCAGTATCGGGTTGTGTTCGGGACTCGTTTTTGGGTGGCAAAAGCGCATGTCTAGTGTGTTCGATGAATTTCAAGCGATGCAGGCAAAGCTCTCTTTTAGAATCTAGATTGGCACTGATGGATCCCCACTGGGCTGCCAGTTGCAGTAAGTCATTCCAAAGGCGGTCTTGTTTTTGAGCCTGTAGATCGGGTCCCAGGGCATTGAGCTCGGCAAACGCAGAGACTTTGAGTTGCTCAAGAAAGACTTGGTTCGTCTTTTCGTATTGATTGAGCTTCTCTTGAAGCGCGAGATGATCCTCCTGCGACTCGCAGTCGTTTAGTTTTTTGTTGAGCTCGTTGCGGAGGTCGCGGAGTTCAGCAAGCTCAATCGATTGAGGCTCAATAGGGGCTGGGGTGGGTGTGTTTGTTTTTTTTGGACCTCCCTTCGAAATCAATCGAGGGAGGTTTGAGGTGGCTTCTGTCTCGTAACGAGCCAGAAGCTCGAAAATCTCGTTTGCGTTTTTTCCTCTTAAGATTGAGCAAAAATCCAAGGCTTTGGGTTCTTTAAAGA
>JBKCVM010000083.1:0-29178 GCA_046317855.1 Oligoflexia bacterium | reverse complement strand
CACGGCGGTGACGGTCACCACCACCACTGAGTTCAACTCACCTAGATCTTGCAACCGCATGCCGGAGGAGGCCTCCCCCGCATGCGGTTTTTTTTTGGCTTATCTGCTCTCCTCTGGGGCAGCACGTTATTTGCGCAGACTCCCTCAGTCGGAATGGGCTGGCTCCTCAACCCAGAGGGCTCAAGGCTCTTTCCGCAAACTGTGATTTTTCCCCGACACCCCGGCAAGCCCGACCCCCGCTGGAAAGTATTTGATTGGCACTACCGCGACTTTCAGACCGAAGGCGCAACCTGGCGCCTCTACTTCTATGACGTTGGAAATGGCACACGATCATTCTGGACTGCCGAGTTTGCAGCCCCGATCATCGAGCGCCAGATCCGCGAGCTTGCGCGTGAATTTGCATTTCAACCGAAGAACCCTTTTTCATACCTCCTGTTCAGCTCCTACCGAGAGTTTCAACAGGCAAACGTATTTTTTATCGACGAAGGTGTGCAAGGCGTGACTTCGACGCTCGAGCCCACGATGGCTATCCCCTACTGGGGCGAACGCGAGACCTTTCGTCACATCAGTCACCATGAGTTGGTGCACCAATTTCAAGTCCAAAAAATGGGGATATCTGAAGGACTTCTGATCCCTCTCTGGCTCATTGAGGGAATGGCTGAGTACTATTCACTGGGAGGAATAGACGCAGAGAGCCTGGCTCTTCTTCGGGATCTCTATTTCAATCCGCCTCAAGGGCGCACTCTCAAGGAGAGCCGTCAGGAACTTGAAGATTACTTAAATCCCGGGCCCTATGACTTTCAGCACGTCTACAAGCTCGGCCAACTCAAAGTAAGCTTTTTAGACGAGACTTATGGCAAAGGGAGCGTTCAGAGGGTTTTTTCAATCTGCGCATCTCAACTAGGAAAGCCTGAAACTCCTGATTTTGCTGCAGCGCTGTTACAGGGGACTCGGCAGACTGGGCGAGCGGTTGAAACACTGACCGAGTTTCAAGCCAAGTGGAAAGAGTACCTCGCCCGAAAACTTGAGCACGGAATGACGGGTGCAACCTCGCTCGAGGGCTACTCCAAGATCGAGTCTGTCGGCGATACACTGGATCTTTACGCACTCTCCCCTTCGGGAGAGGCAGTGTTTTGGAGGCAAGTCGACCCGCTCACCGGCAGCGCCTCATTATGGCTGGGCTCAGTGGATCGACCGAAGCAGCGCACTCAAATCATCCGCGATCGGCAAAACTCAGCAGTGAGTCTCTATTTTTTGCAGGTGCCCTCGATTGCGCTGGGGGACAAGAGCCTCGCTTTTATTGCATCAACCGCTCAGGGACCAGAGCTTGAGCTTCGGAGCTATGAACTTTCTCAAACGACCGAACCAAAAACAGGCCCCGGCGGCCGAATCCCGCTCCACGAGTTTGGACTCGTCCAGGCCCACTCACCCGCCTATGATCCAGACGAGCGCCGGCTTGCGTTTGTTGGAATCAACTCCAAGGGTTGGCAAAATATCTACGTATTAGATCCCAGCCCGCGAAACCAAAAACCCACTCTACGACAGCTCACCGAAGGGGCTTTTTCATGGAAGCACTTGCATTGGACTCGACGCGGAATCCTCGCCTCTTCGGACCAAGACTCAGCTGCTGGGCTCTATGGAATTGTACTGTTGGATCCCGGCTCTTTAAAATTTAGAGCTCTCGTGATTCCCGGCCTCGGTCATGAAAATCTGCTTGAGCCCGTGGCTGCCCCCGATGGGGATCCCACTGAGGAGCTGATTCTCAGGAGCACAAACAGAAACGGGAGCCAGATCTACCGCTGGACTCGCACTCGAGGGCTCCAACCCCTGACTCACTCTCGAACCCAAATGACGCAACCCCAGCTCACGCGCCGTGGACTCACCGCTCTTGGATTTGAAAGAAGCCGCTACCGAGTAGTCAAACTTCCTCAACGCAGGCCAGCAGCAAGCGGGCCAGTAAAAACGTGGGACGCCACCGAGGTCACCCCCTTTGAACCGCGTACCATCAAACGCTACCGTCCATTTAGCGACTCAGGACTCAGACTCGAGGACGTGGGGGCCTTCTTTAGCTCTGGGGCGGTCCTCGGAGCGGCCGCTACCGTGAGCGACCTGATGAGAAACCAAATCATTTCTGCCGACTTTTTTGCAATCAGCGGACAGGGCCTCACTCAGGCCAATGCATTTTTCACCAGTCAGGAAGGGCGAGCCACCTGGACCTTGGGAGCCTATCATCAGCGAAATCTCAGACTGGATTCTTCTTTAGTACAAGGAGGGAGCACTGCCCTCTACCGTTCTGACGAAACTGGGGTCTTGGGAGCAGTACAATATCCACTGGGCGCCTACCAATATGGATCGACAGTCCTGAGACTGGCGCGAGTCCAGCGCGCAGACACCCTCGAGGGGGCAGAGTTCCTCCTGGGCCCATCGTTTTCGTACGGATTGGACCTGATCGAGTACGAGCTATTTTCTGGACCGATCCAAGGCTTTGGATTTCTGGTTGAGACCGGTACAGAATGGTTTCCAGCCCGAGGCTACGCAAACCAGCGACTCAGACTTGACGTGGCCCGTTACTTCAGACTCTGGGGCCGATCGCTCTTGGCCGTTCAAGGACTCGCGGGCGCATCTTTTAACCTGACTGATCCCCTCACGGGAGGTCAAGACTACAGAAACCCCTTCTATGTTTCGGGCGACGATCTATTTAGGGCCTATTCTTTTGGCGATGATCGACTTCGGGGTAATTACCTCTTGGGTGTCAAAACCGAACTGAGATTTCCAATTGGAGAAATCATCGGTTTTGAACCGCTGCGAGGGCTGCTGGCCGCTGATGCGGGAAGCATTTGGCGCAGGTGGGACGCTCTGTCTCAACAGATCTCTCGGGGGGCAACCGCTTCGTGGTCCACTGGGTTTGCCTTCAACATTCCACCCATTTCATTTTCGTTTCTTTTTTCACATCCTCTCAGAGTGGCTCCGGCTCCTACGCCGATCGAATCGAGCGTGTTTCACTTTACGCTGCGCTACTTGTACCTTTAACGACCCAGTGTTTAAGGGACAGAAACGCAGGGAACGGCAGCACTGTTTCTAAGAAAAGCTCAGGTGCTCCCAAAAACTGAGTACAATCCACTCTCAAATTTTCTGACTCCAATGGAGCGTCTTTTCCCCAGATGAGGCGCCACTGATCTGTTCCTCGAAGCCTCTCACACTGAAGCGCCATGCCTTCTCCGCAAGCCTTTGAGACCAGCAGTGAAAATAGATCGATAAACTCAGAGGGAAGTAAACCTCCACTCTCTAGATCTAGCGCATCGCGCGTCAGAGCTTTTGCAAGAGCTCTCAAAATGGCCGCATCGGTATGAGTAATGAGCTTGGGTTGCTTCCAACAGGCAGAGAGCAGGCCTGAGAGCGACTGCCCATGATTTGTGAGAGGAACGCAAGCAGTGGCCCCCATTTTTAAAACTTGGCGTTCATACGATGCGAGGAGCACAGGAAGCGTGGAAAGGCTTGACCACCAGAACTCACTCCCCGACGCAAGAGCCTCGCCCCAGATCGACCCATCGACCGGAGAACGCCGATGCAAAAGACCCGATCCCCCCGGACCTTCAGCCGCGCGGCAAATCAGCTCACCTCCCAGTACAGGCGTCTCAGAGGCTTTGAGCTGAATGACGAGCGCATCAGCACCTAGGACGTTTGCAGACCACTGAAGAAGCTCCTCAGAGGCAAAGAAACTCTGGGGATCGATCCATTTTGATGGTTTTGCTCTTGTGCTCAATTTTGCTGCGACGAGCGGCACCGATTGAGACGATCGGAGCTCCCAAAGCACCTCCTGAAAGTGCTCCACTGAAAAGGGTTTTTGAACAATAGCATGTGCGCCAAGATCCAATGCTTGACCGAGTAGCCACGGCACCCCGCTGATTGCAATGACGGGAGTACGGCTTAAGTTCTGAAACACTCGCAAAAACTCGAGTCCATCCATCACGGGGAGCACCATCTCCGTCACAATGACCGAAGGCTTCATCAGTTTGCAGACATCGAGAGCCTGTGCCCCGTCGCGCACCCAATGACACTGCAGGCCCTCGGCTCCCAGCACCTGTTGGAGCGACTCGGCAAGAATGGGGTCATCCAAGACCAATAGGACCGGAGAAACAGACACGCTAGAGAAAGCCATCAAGCGACTGAGAATGCAGATGGCCTGCCAACAGAAGAACAGGGAGTGCCTCAAGTTTTAGAACGTGTTTCCGATACGATGGGAGATGAAGTGTGGCTTGTATAAACTTACTTTGAAACTCACTCTCACACTGCTTTTGGGACTCGTGCTTGCGCAGGGCGCAGAGGCCCAGGAGAGTCCTGAGGAGGACTTCTACCGAGCACTCCAGCAACATGCTCAAGCAGTTTACAAGGCACACAAAGAGCGACTCCCAGAAGTCAGAGAAGACCTCTGGAACGACGCCTCAAGACAGGCCATCTTGAGACTGAGGCAGGCTAAGTTTTTTTTCGAAGAGCTCGTGGATTTTGCGGCACCGGCGGCGCGAACCTTCGTGGTCACGAATGTCTTCAGTACCTTTATTGCCCCGCCTCTTTTTACTGCTCTAGGTCATCCCGAAATTGGCGCGCTCATTTTTGCAATCCCCTTTGAACCCTTTGTCGCTGCTGCTCAGGTCGTCGTCATGAATGCTCTGGATGACTTAAAAATCCTCAAAAGCATTGGACCGTCTGACTACTTGAAGCTCAGAAAACTGCGGCAAAAGCTACTCGAGTACCCGCGTCGTCATCACATCATCACACTGATCGAATCGGACGTGATCGACCGAGTGAGGGCCCAAGGGGGCCCCCTCTGGCTTGCAGTCACCCACAAAGGTCCCTACGTGCCACATGGCATCCAACTCTCTGAACTGGAAGAACTGGCAGAACGTAGGCCTGCAGGGAGACTCTTCATGAAGTCTCTTCTCCCCCATAAGGCCGAAAGCCGTCTTTACGGCTTGGAGCTCTGGTATTTTGTTAATGAAGACGAGCAACTCAGAGATGAACTCGTGTCGCGAGTGCTCGCTCGCATGGGCGACTCACGATCACCTCATGAACTCCTCTCCCGACAAGTTCATGAGCTCATCGATCTCAAGCGAGAGCTCGCATCACTCCAAAAAAGGGTCTCATCAGCTCTGAATCAAGGAGCTAAGACACTGAAGTTTTTCGAACGCGGAAGCATCAAACGCCTTTCAAGCGAGATTCGAGCCCACACGATTGCCACTTCACACGCAGCCACCCAATTAGAAACTGAGGTGCTTCTAGCAGTGACTCGCAATGCCGAGAGGAGCCAACTTCCAGACATGAACGTCGATGCTGCACTGGAGATTGTCAAAAAGGAGCGAGACCGCCTCATCCGAATCGAATCAGAAGCGCGACGTCTTTTAAACGTGATCGCAGAGAACCCACTGACGGATCGAACGCTCTTTGAGCGATCGATCCGTGCTATCCACTTGGGCATGGAAAGCGAGAGCGGCTCAGTGACGACCGTAGTTCTTCATCCCGTGAACTCCCTCCCACCGTGTCCCACGCTCTTTGGTAGGTTTGCACTTTGAGCGCACCCCGTCAGCCTTCCCATCAATTCAAAGGTTGGACCATCCCGGGCCCTGCGCCCACCGCTTCTCCTTCTGGGACGGCGTCAGGCGAGACAGCACCAGAAGAGACACTGGACGCGCTGTGCGGGCATTTCAAAATTTTTCAACTCAAAGAGGGACACCGTTTCTCTACCGATGACTTACTGGTGGCCTGGTACGGGACGTCAAATTGTGTGCGTGCAGAAAGAATCTTAGACCTTGGCAGCGGACTCGGAACCGTTGCAATGATTGCAGGCTGGCGTCTTCCCGCCACACAGATTGTCGCGATCGAGGCGCAGAAGGTTTCGTTTGAACTTTCACTCAAATCCCATGCTTTCAATGGTCTCCAAAACCGGATCGAAGCTAGACTGGGGGACTTTAGAGACCCAGCCCTGTTTAGGGAGGGCGAGTGCTTTGATCTGATCTTAGGCAGTCCGCCTTACTTTCCTCTGGATGCAGGAGTGCCCAGTGAGCACCCTCAAAAACTTGCCTGCCGCTTTGAAACTCGGGGTGATGTGGCCGACTACCTGCGCGCTGCGGTCCCCCGAATGGCACCCGGCGGAATGGTCTCATTGGTTTTTCCAGTTGCCCCAGCACACCAGCTTGAGCGGGTTTTGATGGGCGCGGCCCAAACTGGACTGGTCATCGTCCGAAGTCGCTGGGTCAGACTCAAAGAGACCGATAGTCCTCTTCTGGGAGTGTTTCTCTTCATGAAACAAAACGATCTTCCAGAAGCGTTCGTCCAGGCAGCCTTAAAAAATCCTTTCCGGGAACCGGATCTCATCATCCGTCTCCGGGACGGAAGCATCAGCCCAGAATACTCGGCCATCAAGCTTTCAATCGGGTTTCCTCCCTAACTGCCAAAAACTCGGAGGATCCTGGCTCCGGACTACTCGGTTGTGTAAAAGGGGCAGCAAAGGTGGCTTTTCTGCATGCAGCTCCATCCGGATCCAGAGAACGTTTTTTTTAGATGTGTCGAAGACTCAAGCGAAGCCATCATGATCTCGGACCCCTCTGGGCGACTGGTGTACGTAAATCCAGCCTGGACCCGGACGTATGGGTACTCCCGTGAAGAGGCGAACGGTAAAACCCCATCGCTTTTGCATTCTGGTCTACATAGCAGAGCGTTTTACGACCAAATGTGGGAGGAAATCCGAAACCCCAAGAAAGGCTTCTGGAAAGGCGAGCTCGTCAATCGATGCAAAGACGGCGCGTTGATTCCGGTCCTTCTCACCATCACACCTGTGAAGTCCGCCCACGGATCGCTCACTGGGTACATGGGGGTAGCGGTCGACATTCGATTCAAAAGAGAGCTCGAATCAAAAGTGGCACACCAGGATCGACTTGCCTCGATTGGTCTTCTTGCGAGCGGCATTGCCCACGAAATTGGCACTCCGCTTGGAGTCATTCGCGGAAGAGCAGAAATGATTCAAACTGAGGAGCTGTCTTCGCTTGCCAAAAAGAGCCTAGAAGTGATCGTCCGGCAAGCAGATCGAATTTCACACTTGATTCAGTCGCTCCTTGGATTTGGGCGCAGCTTTGGTGAACTCAGAATGGAGCGTCTGGACCCCACCACGGCCATTGAAGACGTACTGGCGCTCGTTGGCCAAAATATCAGAACCGATCTGGCTACCGTAAAGTTTGAAGTTACTCCTGACACGCTGATCTACGCCGACCGATCGCGTCTGCAGCACATTTTACTCAACCTGGCTCTCAACTCCACCCAAGCCATCAAGAAAGCTATTTCTCAGGGACGCAAAGGACCCCATGAACTCAAAATCCTTGCCCAGGGCCGGTCGATCTCGGTCTCAGACTCGGGCTGCGGAATCGAGCCCGGCCATCTAAAGGAGATCTTTAAACCGTTCTTCACGACCAAGGACGTGGGTGAAGGCACAGGTCTCGGGCTCACGATTGTATCTCAGCTTGCGACTGAGATCGGGGCGGAGATCTCGGTGGAGAGCAAGGTGGGCGTGGGGACAGTCTTCACCTTGAACTGCCCCCAGCCACTATAAAAAAAGCTTCCTTGCTTGAGCAGATGCTCTGGATCTACGCGGGCTTCCATAACCGGGCTGGGGGCAGTTTGAGGGGTTAGGCTTCTTGATCTGCATCGGACAGCTCATCCGATTCGCCGCGCTCCTTACGATAAAGGGTGCGGCGGTTGATGCCCAAAATTTGCGCAGCCTGCTCTTTTTTTCCACCCGTCTTGTCCAAAACGAGCCTAATGTAGCGACGCTCTAACTCATCCAGAGTGGGAAAATCCTGGGTCGCTTGGGCATAGAACTCTTCTGGCCCCAGCTTCCCGGGCTCAGGAAGATCCGACTCATCGACCCAATGTCCGGGCGCCAGAACAACGGCCCTTTCAATGACATTTTCAAGCTCTCGGACGTTTCCATCCCATCGGGCCGTCAAAAGACGAGTCATCGCCTTGGGTGAAAAACCAGAAACCTTGCTCCCATTGGCGGCAGCAGCCTTTCTCAAAAAAAACTCAGCCAAAAGCGGAATATCCTCGCTGCGATGCCTCAGCGGTGGAATCACGATCGGGATCACAGAAAGCCGGTAGTAAAGATCCTCTCGAAAGTGACCGTCTTGAATTGCTTGCTTCAAATCTTTGTGCGTGGCTGAAATAATGCGCACATCAACGGGCCTGGCAACGGTATCCCCGACTGACCGAACCTTACGCTCTTGAATCACTCGCAAGAGCTTGGCTTGAAGCGCCACATTCATGTCGCCAATCTCATCCAAAAAAAGCGTTCCACCCTCGGCTTCCTCGAATAGGCCCTTTTTTCGAGCAATCGCTCCAGTAAAAGACCCCTTGGCGTGACCAAAAAGCTCACTCTCGAGCAAAGTTTCTGGGATGGCTGTGCAATTGATCGCCACGAAGGGCTTCTTTGCGCGTGGACCCCGAGCATGGATCGAGCGGGCCACCATTTCTTTTCCGGTGCCGCTCTCTCCAGTGATCAAAACATTCGCTGTGGCCGGCGCCACGCGATCAACCAAGTCAAAGACCTGCTTCATCGCAGCGCTCTTGCCGATCACATCGCCCTGGCCCCAACTCCTTTTAAGCTCGCTTTTGAGAGCCGAATTATCTCGTGTGAGCCTTCGATGCTCGAGAGCCTTCTGAACGCTTACTGAAATCTCAGCAAGTTTGAAGGGCTTAACGATGTAATGAAACGCTCCCTTGCGCATGGCCTCCAGGGCCGTCTCAATACTCCCAAAAGCGGTCACCAGAATCACTGGAACTTCTGGCAGCTGAGCCTTCAGGCGCCGAGTGAATTCGATTCCATCCATCTGCGGCATCTTGATATCGGAGATGATGAGATCAAGCGCCGCCAGACCACCGTCAAAACCAGAACCAGAACCGGAACTAAAAAGACGCGCCAAAGCTTCAGTTGCCGACGAATACGCAGTCACCTGGTACCCGTCGGCTTCTAAAGAATCCTGCAAAAGCGAACGCATCTCCTGGTCGTCGTCAACTACGACGATTTGACCACGATTTCTGTGCTGATCCGGAGACGAGTTGGATTTCATGTAATCTCAGTGCTTGTAGTGCGCTTCAAGCATCTCCCCCAGAACTCGCATGCCGTCAACGGCCGTAAATATTCCCACGACTTTGCCGTTTGCCTGCTGCACGATCGCGCATCCGTATTTGTGAGCAGCCATCTCAGCAGCCACTTTGTCAGCTGGAGCCTCCGGGGGTACGGTAAACGCATCCGGGGTCATGACATCCTCGACGATCAGCTTGTCGGCACCTTTAAATGATGCGGCAAGCTTGACATCGCGGTCCGTGAGCACACCCAAGAGCTTACCGCCATCCTGAACGGGCAGATGTCGAATTCGATACTCACGCATCATATCGACAGCGACTGTGATGGGCTGGTCCCTCCGAATCGAATGAGGAAAAGCAGTCATAAACTTCTGAATCATCGGCATAGCTTTCATAGGATGGGTAACCTCCGGTTAAGCAGTCAGTGAGTAAGCGAGTCAATCATTGGTCCAAGTCTCGCCTCCTCCTGCAAAGCAACTGCAGTGCCGAAAGCGAGAACGGGTGCCCAAAAAAATTCAAGAAAGCATAATCCAAGTGAATTCAAACGCTTAAGAAAGGCGCCCCCCGCCTACCTCTCACTGAACTCACCACCCTCCGTTTCAAAATGGGACAAGGGTGAAGCAATGACGGGACAATTCGCCCCAGCTTCACTGAAACCACGCCCCCTGCAGGCATCGCTTTGCCGTGCTACACTTAAGCCAACGAACGAGCCAAAACACTGGAGAGCACAAAGATTGAGCAACCCACCCAGCGGTCCAAAAATCGGAATACAGGGAGCCCTCGAAATCCTCGAGGGACTCGATCCCGCACACCGAGAAAGGATTCTGGGAGAGATTCGAGAGCGGGAGCCCAAACTTTTTGAGAGCCTTTCTCAGGGGCTACTCAACATCGAGAATCTTCTTAAACTGGAGGACTCCCAACTCAGGACCCTCCTCGGTGAGATCCCTCGCGAAAAATGGGCCCGAGCCCTCCGGGCCTGCTCGGATGAGCTAAAAACAAGGCTACTCTCCAATCTTCCTTCTCGTGCGCGAGCGGAACTCGAAGAACTGATCTCGACCATCGGACCCCAACCTCTTTCAGAGGTCCGAAGGCTTCAGTCCGAGATCGCACTGCTAGCTCAGGTCCGATTTTCCTAAACCGTGGGCTCTCAGTCGGTATCTAAACAGATAGAATAACCAGTTTGGTTTTGTGCTGAACCCAACTCCCCGGTAGTGTCTCCTGCATGAGAACCCTCTATAGAAACTTTCTTTCAAACCGCTTTGCTGCAGCCTATTTAGCGAGTCTGGCTTTTTTGACTCCCATTGCCCTGTCAATGACTCCTGCGTTTGCAGCCCCTGCTTTGCGCGTCCTCATTTACGGAGACGCAGGGACAGGCCAACAGCCACAGCTTGAAGTCGGGCAGGCCATGGCAACCCGGCACGCACAAGCGCCGTTTCACTTTGCCCTTTCACTGGGCGATAATTGGTACCGCGAAGACGACACGCAAGACCCCGAAGCGCTCAAACGCATCTTTGACACCCCCTATGCTGGACTCATCTCGACCGGGCTTGTGATGTATCAGACGCTGGGAAATCACGACCACCGGGCCGGGCACATGGAGCGAGAACTGGAGTACTCAAAAACGCATCCGTCGTTTAAGCTCCCCGCGCGCGACTACGTCGTTCTCAAACCTGAGCTTAAAATCATTGTGATCGACGTCCTGACTGAATCCAGCAAGGTTGACCTTCCGCCCGAACGCATGGCGTTTCTTGAAAAAGAGCTCTGCGCAAAAGACCCACAGCCCTGGAAAGCCCTGGCACTGCATTCACACGTCTTCAACACAGGCCCACGTGGCGACAATGAAGATCTTAAAAAGGCTCTTCTTCCGCTCCTGAGCCGCTGTGCTCCTGATTTTGTGTTCAGTGGCCACGAGCATCACGCTGAATTCATGAAACCCATGGGACAGACCTGGTTTGTCATTAGCGGAAACGGCGGTGCCGAAGATCGCGAAGGCCGTGGAAAATCCGAGCGCCCAAGCGAGTTCTTTAGCCGCGAGCATGGATTTGCTGAACTTCAGCTCACTTCAAAAGATGCAAAGCTGGTGTTCTACAACACAGAACTCAGAGTCCTCCTTGAGCGGACAAGAAAACGTTGACTCCCATCGCCTCAACAGACTTTCCGGGCTCTTACTCCCTGGAAATTGTCCTAGCCAGACCACGCCTTTCAGCCAACGTGGGGGCTGTGGCGCGAGTGGCGGCAAACTTTAACTCCTCTGGAATCACCGTCGTCACTGATGATTCTGATTGGATTCAGCACACGATCTTGGACCGCGAAACTCCTGAAGCGCCGTCAGTCGAAGCCCGGAGGCTTGCAGTCGGCGCCGCAGCGGAGTACTTAGACCAACTTCGCGTCGTATCAACCGTGCAGCAAGCCGTGTCTTCGTGCACAATCGCCGTGGGTTTTACCCGGCGTTCAGGCGAACATCGCCAAAGCACGCTTGAACTTGCCCAACTCGCCTCGCTGATTCGGCATTCCCATCGGACGCATTCGATTGAGAGGCCAGCCAAGATCGCTCTTGTCTTTGGAAACGAAGAAACCGGACTTACCGACGATGAGCTCATGCCCTGCTCGCATTTTTGTCAGATTCCTACGGGTGGCCGACTTCCCTCGATGAACCTCAGTCACGCTGTTGCTGTGGTCATGGCTCGGCTCTTTGACGACTTGGCTCGGCTCGAAGACTCTCCTCGCACGACTGAGTCGGGGCGCGTGACCCGCGGTGGCCCCGCCCCGATGGCCGAGATGCACAGCTTCTTCGAACACTGGCGCGAGCTCTTGACTGACTCCGGCCTTACTGGGGCAGGAAATCCCGACAGACTTTTGCGAAGGCTTGAGCGACTCTTTTACCGCCTTCAACCCACGCTGCGTGAAGTGCGACTGATCCGAGGAATTTTGAGCAAGGCTCAGTACTGGATTCGTCGAGGCCGATCTAGTTCTTGAAAAGCTTGAGATACTTTCCGTAGCCCTCTTTTTCGAGGTCTTTTAGCGCAATAAAGCGCATCGCAGCTGAGTTGATGCAGTACCTAAGCCCCCCTGGACCGGGACCATCATCAAAGACATGGCCCAAGTGAGAATCGCCTCCTCCTGACCGAACTTCCGTGCGGACCATTCCATGGGACTTGTCCTGCTTTTCAGTAATTCTTGCGCCTTCAATAGGGCGAGTGAAGCTTGGCCAGCCGCTACCCGAGTCAAACTTGTCAAGCGAGCTGAAAAGCGGTTCTCCAGAAACGATGTCCACATAGATGCCAGCCTCTTTGTTATTCCAGTAAGCATTGCGGAACGGAGGCTCGGTGCCGCACTCTTGCGTGACATGGTACTGCTCAGGGGTAAGCCGTTTCTTAAGGTCGCTCATTTTTGAACTGGCAGAGTTTGCTGCCGCCTTTGCTGCAGTCTTTTCTTCACCCTGGGTCTCACCCAATCCCTGCGTACACACGATGCACATCATCATGCTCATCGACAGCATTAAGAAACTCAGAGACTTCTTTTTTTTGGTCATCAGAGAGCTCCACGAAACTCTTGGCCCGGTAACTGGGCTCCGAGAGGGTCACCGTCCAGCCCATTTGGACCAGCGCTTTATTCACGACATCCAAATCAGGAATGTCGCACAAAAACCGAGCGCCTGTTTGCCCGGCCGGCACTTCTTCCTTTTCTAAAGGTTCAACATTCTGAGCGCCCGCCTCGATGGCAGCACCTTCAATGTCGAGGTCAGAATGAGGATGGGTAGCTTCGACCACACCCAGGCGATCAAACATCCAGCTGACGCTTCCCATGGAACCCAGTTGGCCCTTCCTAAACAGCACCCGCACATCAGCAGCCGTACGATTCTTGTTGTCCGTCAGGCATTCCACAATCACCGGCACTCGGTGCGGGGCAAACCCTTCGTAGGCAATGCTTTCATAGACCACTTGTTCATCCAGGAGTCCGGCGCCTTTTTTGATAGCTCGGTCGATCGTGTCGCGTGGAACGGAGTTTTTCTTGGCTGCTTCGACCGCCGCCCTGAGCCTCGGATTGTTGTCAGGATGAGGGTCGCCCACTTTAGCTGCGACTGTGAGTTCTTTCACCAGCTTGCTGATCAAGGCTCCCCGTTTTGAAGAATTCTGCAATCTTCCCGCGTGCTTCCATTGTGCGCCCATACCCTAGCCTTAACAGACCGAGAGTGGTAGGCAAAGGACGTGAAAAACATACCTTATTACTCAAGTTTACTGTTGCTGAGCTTCCTTTCTCTTTACTCCTCTCCCGCACTGGCTTCTGAAATCCAGAACTGTTCACCCCCCCAGGAGCGCACGCTCTTGCAACTTGAAGGAAGGCTCCGAGACCGCCTAGCAGCCCTCAACCGCGAGCTCCCCACCCTGCTTGCCTCTCAGAATTCAACTCGCCTCAATTACTTGGTTTACCAAAGAGCCCTGCTCCAGGCTTTTGCAACCCTCGAAAAGACGGCAGCTTCAGGACTTTCACTCCGCTGTCATACGGCCAGAGGAGAAAAAATCTGCCAAGTCCCAGGAAACCAGGCTTTTGTAAGATTCTTTCTGGGCTTTTCTGGAAGCACCCTGCATTTTTGCCCCAGCTTTTTTGCGCTCCCAGGGCAAGACGAGCAACTGGAGATCGTCTTGCATGAACTCTCGCACTCTGCACTTTCTACAGACGACTTGGCACTTTCATGGATCACCAAAGACTCAGCCGACCTCACCCAAGCAGCCCGAGATGCCTACCACCTGCAGAGCTTTGCCACTCTCGAAGCAGAGCAGGTCCTCAAAACCCAGATCTGGCCCTGGCTGAAGGCTCGTTCGCACTAGCTAGGCGTGGATCTATTCCTTTCGGCAAAAAGAAACGTGTTGAGCTGAACTGAAATAGATCGAAAAATTTCCACAATGCCGCGGGGCATGGACCTGCGATAACCACGGCTCGTTGCGCTCAATGAGATCTCGAACGCGTCTTCCCCGCCCCACCACCACAAAAGGCCTGCTTTCACTACGAGCGATCTGGCTCAGATCGTCTAGAGTTTTTTGCACAGCAGAGCGAGTGCCGTAATCAAAAATAAAATAGGCATCTGCCCCGGGAAGCTGGAATTCAGGACCGGACAAGTCCGCTTCCACCACTCTCCGAGGGTCCAACCCCAGTTCTGAGTAAACACGTCTGGCCTCAGCAACGCGCTCAACAGAAATCTCAAATCCAGTGAACTCGATTTCAGGAAAAAACTGCGCCACTACAATGCCCAGCCTTCCATAAGCGCAGCCCAAGTCGACCAAGCGCGAACCCGGAGGCAACGCAAGCTCGGTCATCATGGCGCGAAGCTCCGCGTAGGGGGTCTGAAAGACTGCAGGACCTTTTGAACTCCAGAGCTCGGCCTGTTGCCCCACGGCTTTGACTGCGACTTCTGCTTCTACTGCAAACACACGAAACCCCAGACTTAGATCCAGAGACTCAGAGTCTGCGTCCCAGTCTATTTTTTGTCCGCCGCTTTGTGATTTCATATCCGAGTGAAAAACTTCTATTCTGGATTTCTCTAGAGCATTGCCGCCCCATCCAGTAATTTATAGGGCATGGAAAAACTCAAAAATCTTTTCAAGGCCAAAGCTGACGCCCTGTCCACCGAAATTAAAGACCTCCTTAAAGAACACGGAACAAAGAAAATTGGCGAAGTGCAACTGGCTCAGGCCTTTCAAGGCATGCGCGGAATCACCGGAATGGTGTACGAACCCTCACTGCTCGATGCGCAAGAAGGCATTCGCTTCCGTGGCTTCACGATTCCAGAGCTGCAGACAAAACTACCCAAAGCCAAGGGAGAGCCGCTTCCCGAAGGCCTTTTCTGGCTTCTTTTGACCGGAGAAGTTCCAACTGAAGCGGATGTCGCAGCGCTGTCTGCTGACTGGAGAGCCCGGGCCAAGGTTCCAGCGCACGTCTTCAAAACGATCGATGGACTTCCTGTGGACGCACACCCCATGACCCAGTTTGTGACGGGTGTGATGGCGCTCCAGACTCAGTCACAGTTTGCACGTCAATACGCAGCCGGAATGAATAAGAAAGATTATTGGGCTGCGACCTACGAAGACTCGATGAACCTCATTGCTTGTCTTCCTGAAATGGCTGCCTATGTGTATCGGCGAAAATACCAAGGCGGCAAGCCCATCGCGACGGATGCTTCTCTCGACTGGGCGGGCAATTTTGCGCACCTGCTGGGCTACGGATCCAACGAAGGGTTTAAAGAGCTCATGCGGCTTTACCTCACGATCCACGCCGACCATGAAGGCGGCAATGTTTCGGCCCACACGACTCACCTGGTGGGTTCGGCTCTGTCGGATGCCTACCTTTCTTTTGCAGCCGGAATGAATGGACTGGCTGGCCCGCTCCACGGACTGGCCAACCAGGAAGTCATCAAGTGGATCTTCGAAATGCAAAAAGCGCTCGGCACCGAAACTCCTGCGGGCCCGCAGATTGCGGAGTACGTTAAAAAGACCCTGGCCGAAGGAAAAGTGGTTCCTGGCTACGGCCATGCCGTGCTTCGAAAGACGGACCCGCGCTTCACGGCGCAGGCTGAGTTTGCTCGCAAGCACATGCCCAAGGACCCTCTGGTCAACACGGTTTGGAACATTTTTGAAACGGTTCCGCCGATTCTTCAAAGCTTGGGTAAGATCAAGAATCCGTGGCCAAATGTGGACGCACACTCAGGGGCACTGCTTCTGCACTACGGCATGAAAGAGTACGATTATTACACTGTGCTCTTTGGCGTGAGTCGGGCCTTGGGCGTGCTCGCTGGGCTGATCTGGGCCCGCGGCCTGAACTTTCCGATCGAGCGCCCCAAGTCGGTCACCACGGCCAACGTCAAGGCCTGGCTCAAGGGCGAAGCCGAAATTTGGGAATAAACTGGGGTGTTGGACACCTTTTACTTAAGCGCCGCGTCAAAGTAACTCTGCTCAGGCTCCTCAGCTTTTGGCCGCCCTACTTGGGAGCTGGCATCAGGCTGAGGGGCCTCGATCAGGAGTTCAGGTGGGCGGTGGTTGAGCTGAGGCAGCGCTTTTGGAACACCAACTATGTGGGTGTCCACTTTGGTGGGTCGCTCTATTCGATGACCGACCCCATCTACATGCTGCTTGTGATGGAGCGCTTCAGGATCGAGGGATGGCTCCAAGACTACATCATCTGGGACAAGGCAGCTTCGATACGATTCAGACGCCCAGGACGCGGGACAGTCAGGGCGGAATTCAAAATTACGGACGATCAGATCCGGGACTTCAAAACCAAAGCCGACCAGCTTGAAAAAGTTGAGCCTGTTCTTACCGTGCTGGTGAAGAACGAGAAGGACGAAGTGGTGGCCGAAATTGAAAAGACGCTCTACATCAAAAAGAAATAACCTAGCTCACGCCGAGGCCTTTGCCCGATGAAGCAGCAACTTCACCGCATTGATAGAAATCCCAAGCTGTGAACTAATTTCTTCAAGACTCAAACCCCGCACGAGCCAGAGCCAGACCACCCGTCGCTGGGGTGCTGTCAGGCGCGAAAGCCAGCCCCTAAAAATCGCTCGCTTCTCGGAGGCTGCGACGACAGCTTCTCCAGAATTGGGCTCCTTAGGATCGTGCACCATGAGATGAGACACCTCAGGTTCTTCCATCGGTTCAAAAAAACGCACTTTCTCTGTTTCAACCCTAATGGACCTCCACCAATCGTAAAGCGTATTGCGTGCCACCTCAAAGACCCAACCCGACACAGCCTTGACCTGTGCGGCCTCGTTTTTGCTGGACTTACCCTCTCCCCCTGCCCGTCCAGGCGCGGCCACTTGGGGCGCCTGAAGCTCCAACAAATTTCGAAAGCGATGAACTTTTATGAAGACCTCCTGCAGAAGATCTTTTGCGGTCTCAAGATCTCCGACGCGATCTGCAAGAAAACACAAAAGAGGCTTTCTAAAACTCTGATAAAGAAAATCAAACGCCCAGGCCTCCTCACGTCGAAACGCTTCCCACCACCGCCACCCCAACCCATCTGGCTTGCCCACAGAGTTTGCCACAGAGTTTGCCACAGAGTTTAAAGAACAAAACGGTCTTTCCACCCTGTTGCCATCCTCTTGCCATTCTCTTGATTGTGTTTTTTTCATTCGGGCAAAAAGCCTAGCCTAAAGCCAAACCCGAGTGCCCAGCGCAAAATGGCGTGCGGCTAGAAATTTTTTCAGAAATTTTTTGGCTCTCACTTTCGTTCACCCAGTCGAAGGGAGAATCAAATCTCAATGGGAAGAAGAACGAACGGTGATAATCACAACAAACGGCCTAAGTTTACCGCCTCCACTAAATCCCTGATCGCAACCCTGGTCATCTCAGTCGGTTCAGCCGGGGGGCTTCAAGCGTGTAACTCAAGCGTTGCTGCAAAAGGCGGTGAGCCCGATCCCAATACAAACCCCAATTCAAACACAAGCCCCCTTCCAAGTACGCTCTACCAGGGGCCCCAAGGCTTAGAAAAATACGTGCTTAAGTTCATTGAAGACGCCCAGGCCCAAGGCCTCGATGTCGTGCCGGAGCTCACCAACCCGGGACTTGAAATTAGGATTGCGAGTCTAGACAGCTATGGATCTTCGGTGATCGGGCTCTGCCAAACGGGAGGGGGAGTCAGACGAGTCACCTTCGATCCAGATTTCTGGAATCAAGTCTCCGAAACTCAACGTGAACTGCTGGCACACCATGAATTTGGCCACTGCATGCTGTTTCGCGGACATCGCACCACTGTGCTGACCAGCGGCGTGCCTGCATCCATCATGTATCCGTCGATTTTCAGCAGTTCGACCTACACCAATAACTACGACTACTATCAAGCCGAGCTCTTTGGACAGGCCCTAACACGACAGAGTACCGGCCTAGCCGCGACTGATTCTGGACCGTTCACAGAAGGGGATCCGGTCGATCGGGACATTCCTACGACTCATGTGTGTCAGCCAGATGAAGAGGATTCGGGCACAGAGCCTCCCAGTGAACCGAGTACACCTCCAGCTGCCGAAGGTGTTTGAAGAACACCCACGGCATCGCATCCAGGCTCTCTACTGAACAAAACCCCCCGTTCCGGTAGAGGGCCTGGACCACTGAAACCGAAGAAAGCGGCTGATTTGATGAGGACTCCTGTGATTCGTTTCCGACTTTAGAGCCACTCTTTTGGCCAAAAACCCGCTCTCGAAGCGCACGAGCCACAGGCTCATGCCAAATATAAGGCGAAGCATGCACCACTGCCCCGGTTTCATGAATCACCTGGCGCTGAGCCCGAATCAGCTTTTCAGGGTCATCCAGCATGTCAATCAGCCCAAGAGCCACCGAGACATCAAAGCTTTCGGGCTTCACAGCCAATTCACAGGCGTCTGCAAAAATAAAATCGACCACACCCTGGTTCGATCCACTGCGCCATGCGGGAGCAGGAAGCTTGGCCGCGAGAGAAACTGGACCTGAGATCAAATCTCCAGGAATCCGAACTTGCCTAGGATAGTGCGCTCCGAGCACCAAGTGACGTGCCAGGGCCACAGACGTGAAGGACCCGTCGATTCCTAGGTAGCGCGAAAGATCAGGAAGCCTCTGAGGCAGCCCTCCTACACTCGAGCCAAACTCAATGACTCGCCCACCCCCTTGAGAAAAGCGGTTACGAATCCAATCTGCTGTCTTTTCTAGTGGCCCATGGTCCCAATGATCAGCAATCAATTGATTGATCACCTCACTGCTAGACACCGGAACATCGGCTGCCTTGAGGAAATGATTCATTACATAAAGAGCATTGACGCGCTCGGACTCTAGGTCCTCTTCAATTCCCTCGTCAAAAAACCCGTCTTGAGCGAGCGACTCTCTTGCTTCTTGATAGACTCCACGGTGAAGTTCCGGGATTTTTTCATCGGGCACCAAAGCAGTAATACCCTTCATGTGCCGGATCAGCGTGGTTTCAATATCTCGTACGTAAAGAAGCACTCCCGCCAAAATGGGATATCCGGCACCACAACGCGCGCATGAAACCTCACCCCAAAAAATGTCAGTGGCAAGATCCCCCTCCGCAACTTGAGCCGCATCAGAACCTGAACCTACGACGCTCAGAGTACCGCGACATTCCAGACAGGCGAGATCATCAAGAGTAGTACGAAACACGAGCAAACCCCCCTTCAAGCATCATCTCAAAACTCACCCCAAAACCCCACTAAGACTGATGGGAGCCTTCGGGGCGGACCCCGCCCTTGGTGCTGAGGCCTCCATTTCCGCTCCCCCCCCCGCGGCGCCCCCGCCTTCTGCGACGAGTGCGCTGGCCTGAAGGGGCCAGTTCTGAATCGAGACTCTGTGGGGCTGTGCCAGCAGAGCTCGGAGCTTCGTTAGAGTTTCCGACAATCCGGTCGGGAGAATTCAACTCGAGAGGACGCCCGAGCATGCGCTCGATATCCCGCAAGAGGCCGCGGTCGGCACCCGTGGCAAAGCTCGTGGCCTGGCCGCTTGCTCCTTTGCGACCGGTTCGGCCGATTCGGTGCACGTAGTCCTCAGCCTCCAGCGGAATGTCATAGTTCACTACATGAGCCACATCATCGACGTGAATTCCGCGACCAGCGACATCGGTCGCAATTAAGATGCGACACTTACCTTCTCGAAAATCATTGAGGGCTTGCTCACGATCAGATTGGCGCTTATCCGAATGAATCGTGTTGGCATCATAGATTCCACGCGAATGCAAAGTCCGCCAGAGGCGGGTCGCGCGGTCTTTGGACCGGACAAAGACGATGATGCTTCCTTTTTCGTTTTCAATGAGTCGCAGAAGCTCAGAGTTCTTGGACTCCTCTTTCATGAAGCGCAGGTGCTGGGTTACGGTGGCCGCCGTCGCACTCGTTCGGCCAATGGCAACGCGTTCGGGATGGTGCAAAATTTTTCGGGCCAGGACCTCAACCGAAGGCGGAAAAGTGGCTGAAAAAAGAAGCGTCTGCCGGGTGTCCGGCGTCTCGCGCATGATCTTGGAGAGTTGGTCAGCAAATCCCATATCCAACATTCGATCGGCTTCGTCCAAAATCACGACTTTGATAAACTCTAGCCACACATTGCCTCGTTCCAAGTGGTCACAAAGGCGGCCTGGCGTGGCAACCAGGTATTGAGGATAGGTAGCAAGCGCCGCTTCATCGACCTTGTAGTCCACCCCCCCAATCAACGCCGCAGAACGGAGCCCCCGCGGCTTTCCAAACTGCTCAACGACCGCATGGGTCTGCAGCGCGATTTCGCGCGTGGGAGAAAGGATCAGAACAAAAGTGCCTTCTTTTCCAGCAAACCGCTCAATCGTAGGGAGCACAAAAGCAGCCGTCTTACCCGTGCCCGTCTGGGCAGAGGCCAGAAGATCCTTGCCTTGCAGCGCAAGCGGAATCGCCTGACTTTGGACTGGCGTCGGATGCCGATAGCCAGCGGCTAAAAGCTGTTCGACCAGGGGGGGAGAAAGGCCCAATTGGGCCCAAGTTTTGGGTTCTGCTGCAATTTCAGTCACGATTACCTTTGGAATACACGATTTTATGCTTTTATGGCATCTCCAAATCCGTCACATGAATGCCACCAAGCAGGCTCTGGCTCCTCAGACCTACATTAACCTCGCTTTTTACAAGTTTGTCGCCCTGGACGACCTGCCGGGACTTCGCGGCCGCATTCAAGACTTCTGCCGCTTACGCACCCTCCGGGGAACCATCCTCATCGCCCCCGAAGGCATCAACTGCACGATCGCAGGACCACGAGAGGACATTAACGCGTTCCGCTCATTTTTGGACGCAGACCCACGCTTTTCGAGCCTCCCCTATAAAGAAAGCATCTCCGACCACATGCCCTTCACTCGAATGCTAGTGAAGATCAAAAAAGAGATCATTGCCTTTGGAGTGGCTGTCGACCCTGCCGGAACGCGCGCGCCTGCAGTCACGGCTCACGAACTCAAACGCTGGCTAGATGAGGGACGAAGCCTCATCTTACTGGACACCCGCAATGATTACGAAGTGCTCTCCGGAAAGTTTGCTGGTGCGCACGAACTCAAAATCCGTACGTTCAGAAAGTTTCCAGAAGAAGCAAAGAACCTTCCAGAAGAATGGAAGAAAAAAACAGTCGTCAGTTACTGCACCGGTGGCATTCGCTGCGAGAAGGCTGCACCTCTTTTGAAACAGTACGGTTTTGAAGATGTATATCAGTTAGAAGGCGGAATCCTGCGCTACTTCGAGGAGGTCGGCGGCGCCCACTTCGAGGGCGAGTGCTTTGTCTTCGATTACCGCGTGGGCGTTGATCCGGCTCTAAAAGAAACCCAAACCGCCTATTGCCAGGTTTGCCAATTTCCGGTGACAGCGGAGCTGCAGAAAAGCCGGGACTATGTACCCGGAAAATCCTGTCCGTCGTGTCGTGGCCACCGCTGACTGACACGAACCTTCTAACCCACCACCAGATTAAGGATCTTATTGGGCACGAAAATCACTTTCTTGATCTGCTTGCCCGCAATCTGGTTCTGCACCGAGGCAAGCTCAAGCGCAGCCTTCTGCACGACTTCTTGAGAGGCTCCGGGCTCGACCTCAATCGTACCGCGGGTCTTACCCAAGACCTGAACTGCAATCGTGACATGGTCATCCTTGGCAAGCGCAGGATCAAACTCAGGCCAAGCAGTGTGCGACAGATTTTTATTTCCGAGCCCCTGCCACAGCTCCTCGGCCAAGTGAGGAGCAAAAGGGTGCAAACACTGCACGAAAGCAGGCATCAGCGAGGTTGGACGTTTTTCATTCTTGGTGAAGTGATTCACAAAAACCATCATAGCGGAGATGGCTGTGTTGAATCTCAATGCCTCAATATCCTCGGTGACTTTTTTGACTGTCTTATGAAGCACTTTGTGATCGGCATCGGTCGCAGGCGCATCCGGAAAGTCAGCCACTAGGCGGTAGGCACGTTGGCAAAATCGAAATACTCCCTCAATTGCCTTGGTGTCCCAGGGTTTGTCCCGATCAAGCGGACCCATGAACATCTCATAAAGCCTAAGAGTGTCGGCTCCGTATTGCTCCACCACCAAATCAGGATTGATCACGTTGCCGCGGGATTTAGACATTTTCTCTCCGTCCTCACCCAAAATCATTCCCTGATGCACCAGCTTCTGAAAGGGCTCGTCATGAGTGACCAGTCCACAGTCAAAGAGCACTTTGGTCCAAAAACGGGCGTAAAGCAGGTGACCCACAGCGTGCTCAGGCCCTCCCAAGTAGAGATCTACGGGCATCCAGTACTTTTCGGCCTCCGGAGAAAACGGCGCCACTGCATTGCGTGGATCAATATAACGCAAAAAGTACCAGCTCGATCCGGCCGATCCCGGCATCGTGTCGGTCTCCCGCTTTTTTCCGTCAGGCAGGTTCACCCAGTCAGTGATTGCAGCCAAAGGGCTCTCGCCCGTCCCGGTGGGTTCATAGCTCTGCACTGCAGGGAGCATGACCGGCAGGCTCTCATAGCCCACGGCAATCGACGCACCTGAAGCATCATTTGCAGAGGAGTGAACGATCGGAAAAGGCTCGCCCCAGTAGCGCTGGCGTGAAAACAGCCAGTCCCTGAGCTTGTACTGGACCTTGCGGCGGCCAAACCCCTCTTTTTCTGCCTTTTCAATGACAGCCCCAATGGCCTTTGCAGTCGGGAGGCCTGTGATGAATCCTGAGTTGACCGAAACTCCCTCGCCGCTGAAGCAGCCCCCCTCCGTGTTCAGAGCTGGGCTCGACTCAGGCTTGACCACGACTTGAACAGGAAGGTCATAGACCTGAGCAAATTCAAAATCGCGTTCATCATGAGCGGGTACTGCCATGATGGCCCCAGTTCCGTAACCCATCATCACGTAATCCGAGATCCAAATAGGAGTCTTGGCACCACTCAGTGGATTAACCGCAAACGCTCCGGTAAAAGCGCCTGTCTTTTGCTTGCTCTGATCTTGTCGCGCGAGCTCGGACTTCTGCGACGCCTGAGCCTGGTATTCTTCTACTGCCTTTTTTTGCGCTGCCGTGGTGATTTCAGAAACCAACGGGTGCTCGGGAGCTAGAACCATGTAGGTGGCTCCAAAGATCGTGTCGGGACGCGTCGTAAAGATTTCAAGCACTCCTGCGTGCCCCACGAGCTTGAAGCGACACTCCAAGCCCTCGCTTTTTCCGATCCAGTTGCGCTGAAGTTCTTTAGTGCTCTCAGGCCAGTCCAGCCGGTCGAGCCCCTCAAGCAGACGCTCGGCATAGTCAGTGATCTTGAGCATCCATTGTTTCATGGGCACTCTAAAAACGGGATGCCCGCCGCGCTCGGACTTTCCGTCCACGACTTCTTCGTTGGCAAGCACAGTTTTGAGAGCCGGGCACCAGTTGACGGGTACTTCTTTGCGGTAGGCCAGGCCCCTTTCAAAAAGCTTCAAGAAGATGAACTGCGTCCACTTGTAGTACTCCGGATCGCAGGTCGAGATCTCGTGGTTCCAGTCATAGCTAAACCCGAGGCTTGAGAGCTGGCGCTTAAAAGTTTCGATAGCCTTTGAAGTCGTCACTGCCGGGTGCACTCCAGTTTGGAGCGCGTACTGCTCTGCCGGCAGACCAAAAGCATCCCAGCCCATGGGATGAAGCACGTTAAAGCCACGGGCGCGTTTGTAGCGGGCCAAAATGTCCGTCGCTGTGTAGCCCTCGGGATGGCCAACGTGAAGCCCCGAACTCGAGGGATAAGGAAACATATCCAGGATGTAGTACTTGGGGCGGCGAGCAGAGGCTGCCGTCTCGTGCGATTCAGTCTTAAAAACTTGATGTTCCTGCCAATATGCCTGCCACTTGGGTTCGATCTTCTTGGGTTCGTAGGCCATGATCCATCTATACCAGAGCCCAATCAAAGGGCTATCGGCGAAACGCTTTCTCGATTAGGCTTTGGACCTGCGTGAGCACCCAAGTAGACATTCTGGTGATCGGCGGCGGAATTGTGGGGACCACGGTTGCCCGCGAGCTCCAAGCATCCGGTCGATCGGTCACACTGATCGAGAAGGGCGCCCTGGGTCACGGTTGCTCACTTGGAAACGCGGGCTGGATTACCCCCTGTTTTGCAATGCCACTTCCGCAGCCTGGAATGCTGCTCAAGTCCATTGGCTGGCTTCTGGACAACCAGAGCCCGCTCTACATCCACCCTTCTTTTGATCCAGGGCTCGTGCGCTGGCTGTGGCGGTTCTTGCTATCCATGAATCGCCGGAAAATGCTGCGTTCGATCGAGGTCTTGACCGAAACCTCCAAGTACAGCCTTGAATTTTACCGCAAGCTCGAGACCAGAAAGCCAGGCCTTGGTTTTGAAAAGCGCGGACTCCTTATGGTGAGCTCCACTTCAGAGGGTCTTGACTCCGCGATCACTGAAATGGAGCTCATGGCAGAGCGGGGCATTCCGGGTCGCAAGCTTTCACAACCAGAGGCACTGTCACTGGAGCCCTCACTGAAACCCCTGATCCGGGGTGGAGTGTTTTTTCCAGAAGAGGCCCAAATCGACCCGCTCCAGGCGACGCTCGCTGTAGCGCGCGAGTTTTCTGAGCTGGGTGGAAAGATCCTCGAACACCATGAGGTCTTCGATTTTGAACTCGCAAAAAAATATATGAACGCTCCAGGGAGTCGCCCCCGCATTCAAAAAGTGCGCACGACTCAAGGAGATTTTGAGCCAGACCTTGTCGTGCTTGCAGCCGGTTCGTGGTCACCTGAGATTGTGCGCAAGCTCCGGCTATCGGTGCCGATTTTGGGAGGAAAAGGATACTCCATGTCCCTCACTTCAGACAACTCTCCCAAGCTCCCGATCATGATTGTGGAACGTAAGATTGCCGTAACCCCATTCCAAGACAGACTGCGCCTTGCCGGGACTTTAGAACTGGTCAATCAGGATCTGAGCATATCGCCCCACAGACTCGATGCGATTTTGAAAGGCGCAGAGGAGTTTCTCTCTATCTCTCCCGATCGCCCCTCTCCGCGCGACATCTGGCGCGGATTGAGACCTTGCACTCCCGACGGAGTGCCTCTCGTCGGAAGCTCAAAACGGATCTCCAATCTTTTTTACTGTACCGGCCACCAGATGCTCGGACTTCAAAGCGCACCCGGAACGGCAAGACTTGCCGCCCAACTCCTGACAGGCCAAACCCCCTTTGTGGACCCCTCAGGCTTCGATCCCAGAAGATTTGAGTAGTTCAAAATTTTTCGTACCATGAGGAAAGTCCAGTCCGTCCAGGAGGCTCCACTGTATGCACTCGCCGTATGTAGTCGCGAAAAAATGCAATTCACGCGCTCTAAGTAGCTCTCTTAAAGCAGCTTGCCTCGCCGTGCTTCTGACCTTTTTCTTAGAGGGGGCCCACGCTGCCCTACCTGTTCGCTCATTTAGAGTATGCGGAACTCCACTGAAGCTCGAAGTGGCAAGCACTGAAATGGAAAGATCCATCGGCCTCATGTTCCGGACCCAAGTACCTGAAGGCACTGGAATGCTTTTTGTGTACCCCACGAGCGATGTACTGAACTTTTGGATGAAGAATGTCCCTATGGACATCGATATTGGATTTTTTGATACCCGGGGCCGACTCGTCCACTCACTCACCATGCTGGGAACAAAGCCCGGATCCCCTGACTGGAGCTATCCCAGCTATTCAAGCCAGAAACCGGCGCGCTTTGCTGTCGAAGTACAGAAGGGCTTTTTTGAATCCCTAGAAAAAAAGCAAAGATCAAACTGCAAGCTCGATCCCATTCCCTAGAAATCAAAGACCCCGCGCAGGCTTGGCGCTTGCGCGGGGTCTTTAGTGCCTCAGTAACGGTAGGTGTCCTGCTTGTACGGGCCTTCTACATTGACCCCAATGTACTTAGCCTGCTGTTCAGTCAAGGTCGTGAGCTTGGCGTTGAGCTTCTTGAGCTGCAGCCTTGCCACCTTTTCGTCTAGGTGCTTGGGAAGCGTGTGAACACCGAGAGGATACTTGGAAGTCTGCGAGAACAACTCGATCTGAGCAATCGTCTGGTTAGCAAACGACGAGGACATCACGTAGCTTGGGTGCCCGGTGCCGCAGCCCAGGTTCACGAGCCTGCCCTTGGCCAGAAGAATGATGCGATTTCCGTTTGGAAAGATCACATGATCGACTTGTGGCTTAATCTCTTCCCACTTGTACTTCTCGATTGAAGCGACATCGATCTCGTTGTCAAAGTGGCCGATGTTGCACACGATGGCCTGGTCCTTCATCTTGACCATGTGGTCATGCGTGATCACGTTGTAGTTACCCGTTGCAGTGACAAAGATGTCAGCTTGCGAGCAGGCTTCATCCATGGTCACCACTCGATAGCCTTCCATTGCAGCCTGCAGCGCACAGATGGGGTCAATTTCGGTCACCCAGACCTGGGCCGAGAGTGCACGGAGCGCCTGCGCCGAGCCCTTGCCCACATCGCCGTAGCCTGCAACGACAGCCATCTTGCCCGCGATCATCACGTCGGTTGCGCGCTTGATTCCGTCCACCAAGGACTCGCGGCATCCGTACAAGTTATCGAACTTGGACTTGGTCACAGAATCATTGACATTGATGGCAGGGAACTTGAGCTCGCCGCGCTCATGCATCTGCTGCAGGCGATGCACGCCTGTGGTGGTCTCTTCGGTCACGCCTTTGATCTGCGAGAGGCGCTTCGAATACCAATTTGGATGAACAGTGAGGGTCTTCTTGATCGCGGCAAAGAGCACGCGCTCTTCTTCGGATCCAGGCTTTTCGAGGACTGAGAGGTTCTTTTCGGCCTTAGCTCCCAGATGAAGCAACAAAGTAGCGTCGCCGCCGTCATCCAGGATCATGTTGGAAAAGCCGCCATCGGGCCACTCAAAGATGCGGTGGGTATAATCCCAGTACTCTTCGAGGGTCTCGCCCTTTTTAGCAAACACTGCAGTCCCACTTGCAGCAATAGCTGCTGCTGCATGATCTTGGGTGGAGAAAATGTTGCACGAAGCCCATCGAACTTCGGCTCCGAGATCCTTGAGGGTTTCAATGAGTACTGCCGTCTGGATCGTCATATGGAGCGATCCGGTGATACGGGCACCTTTCAGCGGCTTTTTCGAAGCGTATTCTTCTCGGATCGCCATCAGGCCCGGCATTTCGGTTTCAGCGATCTTGATTTCTCTTCGGCCCCAGTCGGCCAGGCCCATGTCCGCTACTACGTAATCCTTGGGTGACACCATTTGAGTCTCCTTTTGCTTGGCGCTCATCGCACTCACTAGCCGGCCGGACTCGGGCACCCAGCCCTCACCCAGCCTGACGGACTAGAAAACTAGCCCGGTGGGTGAGCGCCGTTAAAACCTACCTCTCAACTCTATCGGTTTTAAGGAGGTCCAAGCCTGGGACGCCTGCTCTTCAAGCAGCGCCTTGCAACGCTCCTTGGACCCTGCCCCTTACACTAGCTCAAAACGGGCCTGCTGGCACCGGGTTTTTAAAGTCACCAAAAACGAGGCTCTAGCGAGCCACTTTAGACCCAGGTGCTCCTGCTCCAATAGACGGCACGCCCTGTAAAAGCCGGTTATGAAGCGTGCTCCATTCAAGGGCGCTCACCTTTTCTCGATTCATCACGTAGCGTGAACTCACCCGGACAAAGAGACTAATGGCAGGGTTCTCTTCGTCGCCGGGCTTGGAGCTAGCCAGTGCGCGAGCCCCTCCAAAACGAGCCTCATCAGGCTGAGTCCCTAAAGAGGCCTCGTTTGCCTGAAAGGGAATGTACGAAAAATCCGCCCCCTGCTTTTTTGCTCCGCCCTTGCCGGATGCTGCATAAACCGAGGACTGCTCGCCTAGCTCCGCCAACATGCGGCTGCGGGTGTCTGACACCAATTCCGCAAATTTCTCCTGGCCCCGGGGATTCAATGCATTTCCAAGCGCTGCACTCATGATGGCTTCAGGACTTTCCTTGGACAAAACCTCATCCAAAGGACGACCACTCAGCTTCTCTAGGGTGTTCTTAAACTCCTCTGAACCCACCCAGGGAGCGAGACCACTGTCTGTCTGAGCCAAGGCACAACTCAGCGTGCCCTGCGCAGAACTCAGATCACACCCACCCTCTGACGAGGGCGAGTCATCGCCCGAAACCCGCTTTGAAGCTCCCCGATCGAGCGCTGAAACCCCGCCCCCAGAAAACGCTCCTCCTATCGAACCCGGAGCACCAGACAGTCCCACCCACGGGCCTCCCGCCTGGGTCACTTGTGGATCCAGCGGCCCAACTAATTTTCTGGCAGCCTCGATATTACTGTCGCGAGATTTCTTTGAAGCCTTCTCTCCGTCAAAAGACATGTAAGAGGCCACGGCAGAAAAAGCTGCAGTAAAACAAGCCTGTCCCCTCTTGAAGGCGGCGTTACCCACGGCTTGGTTTGCGTTTTTTCCCGCATCACTCGCCACTTGTGCCACCTGCGTCACTGACTGGGCGCTCATCACAGCGCCCCCGACGGCTTGAGTCGCACCGGACAAAAGATACCCCACTCCAAACCCACCCAAACCAGTGATGGCGTTAGCCCAGCTGGTTCCAGCATCAATGGAAATTGCGAGATTGGCTGCTGCTCCCACCAGCGCTGCACCGGTACACCACGAATCACCGCCAGCCCAAGCCCCAGCGCACGCAGCGGTACAAACCCCAGCCACCACGGCATGCACAGAGCCCACGGCCTTTTGCGGAGCGCGGGCCTTGTCTGCTGATTTTGCAGCAGCGCAATAAGGCCCAACCTGGGCTGTCCCTTTGTAGCTCCCATCACAAGGTGCCGGAAGTGAGCTTGCACGACCCTCCAAGGGCTGGAGCAACGCTAAACCCAATGCTAGAGGCAACCAGCGCAAACCCAAGCAAACGGACATGAAGAAGTCCCCCGACTCTTAGATTCTCAAAGAAACCGCTCCGCAGTCACCTGGGTCAGTGATGACACGCCCCTACCCCGCGTTGACTCATAAAGAATCGTACCGAGCTGGGTGATGGGAATAATGAGGCGTGTCCTCGTTGACTCATAATGAGCGCACCGTAAGTTTGAGTTGCTTGATCAACAAACGAAGGAGCAACTCACTATGAGCCACGAGGCA
>JBKCVM010000082.1:0-2668 GCA_046317855.1 Oligoflexia bacterium | reverse complement strand
GCTGCGACCCTCAGCGCAACTCCCTCGAGCTCGCCCTGCTCAAGACCCCCGGTGAGCGCATTGCCGAATTCACTGCCACGCTGGATGCGACACTCTCAAACGACGCCAACTTTTTGCACACCTTTTACTGGAGCGGGCGTGAGACTACCTGGCGCATCCAAGTCCAGCCGATCCAAGTGGCTGGCCTGGGCGAACCTTTTTTTGCAGCCCGCCGCTCGGTCGTCGTGACTTCGGCCACGCTTTCGGCAGGAACCCAGACCGAGTTCGCCACCCAGCGCGTGGGCCTCAAGCTCTCAAGCCCCATGCTGCAGCTCCCGTCGCCCTACCGCCTGGACCGCGCGGCCACGGTGTATTTTCCGACGACCGTTTCGCCGCCCGGAACCCCCGGGCATCTCGATGCGCTCGTGGCCCTGGCCGAATCGGTGGCCATGGAGCTGGGCGGACGAACACTTCTTTTGATGTCCTCCAACCGCAGGCTCAAGGTTGCTGCCGAGAAACTCAGGCAACGGCTCTTGAAATCGCGCATCGAGGTTTTTGATTCGGTCTCGGATCGGCGTGCTGTGGACGGCTTTCTGGCCTCGGAGCGCGCGCTTTTGATCGGTGGAGAACGCTATGGCGAAGGGCTCGACATTCCTGGCCCGCGCCTATCGTGCGTGATCATCGAGAAAATCAACGAAGCAATGACCCGCTCCCCGCTTGCCGAGGCCAGAAAGGCCCGCACCCAGTTTGCGCTTTTTGATTATGACTTTCCGATGCGCATGATCTGGCTCAAGCAGCGCGTGGGGCGACTGATCCGCTCACCCACCGACACGGGCGCCATCGTGGTTTTTGACCCCCGTTACGGAGGCTGGAGCCAGGGGTCTCGAATGCAGGTGGAGCGCACGCTGGCCCCCATGCCGATTCGGCTCCTGTCCCCGGACGACATCGCGCTTGAGATTGCGCGCAAGTTCGGCACTCCAGTTGGGAGTTGAGGCGCGTTGTGGTAATCGGCAGCCCATGGCCGATCTCCAATCCGAAGTCGCCCGCCGCCGCACGTTTGCGATCATTTCGCACCCGGACGCGGGCAAAACGACGCTCACTGAAAAGCTACTCCTGTACGGAGGCGCAATCCACCTTGCGGGCGCAGTCAAGGCCAAGGCCAATAGCCGCAACACGACCTCTGACTGGATGGAAATCGAGCGCCAGCGCGGCATCTCCATCAGCTCCTCGGTGTTGCAGTTCGAATACAGGGGCCACCAAGTCAACCTGCTCGACACACCCGGCCACAAGGACTTTTCCGAAGACACTTACCGCACGCTGACTGCAGCCGACGCGGCCGTGATGCTGATCGACGCCGCCAAGGGCGTGGAGCCGCAGACGCGCAAACTCTTTGAAGTGTGCCGCATGCGCGGAATTCCGATCTTCACCTTCATCAACAAGATGGATCGGCCCTCGCGCGATCCGCTCGATCTTTTGGACGAGCTCGAAAAGGTGCTCGGCATCCGCTCCTGCCCCATGGTCTGGCCGGTTGGGTCGGGCGACCGCTTTCGCGGAGTGTATGATCGACGGAGCGGTGAGCTTTTGGCCTACCAGACCGAAGGCGAAGCCAACGTCAAGGGAAGGCTCGCACCCAAGAAGCTGAGCGGCCTCGATGACCCTCAGCTTTTGGAGATGATCTCGGGTCCCCGTCATGACCTCGATGAGGCCAAGTATCTTCGCGATACACTGCAAGCGGAGCTTGAGCTTGTTGAAGTGGCCGGTGATTCTTTCGACCTCGATCGGGTGCTGCACGGCCAGCTTTCGCCCGTGTTTTTTGGCTCAGCAATGAACAACTTTGGTGTGGAGCGCTTTTTGGAACGCTTTTTAGAGCTCGCCCCGCCTCCCGGCGCCCGCAAGGCGGGAGACGAAGTGATCGATCCCGTAGCGCGCGGATTTTCGGGCTTCATCTTCAAGATCCAGGCGAACATGGATCCGCAGCATCGTGACCGCGTGGCCTTCATGCGGGTCTGCTCCGGGCGCTTCGAGCGAGGAATGGACGCGAGGCATGCGCGACTGGGCAAGACGGTGCGGCTGGCAAAGCCTCTGAACTTTTTTGGCCAGGAGCGGGTGATCATCGATGAAGCGTGGCCCGGCGATATCGTCGGACTGCTCGACACTTCGGGCGAGCTTCGCATTGGCGACACGCTTTGCGAAAAGGGCGCGTTTGCGTTTGACGGAATTCCGCGCTTTTCGCCCGAGCACTTTGCCGGCGTGGTGATCCTCGACCCGCTGAAGCGCAAGCAGCTCAAAAAGGGCCTCGACCAGCTTTCAGAAGAAGGCGTGGTGCAGGTCTATAAACAGCGCGGAATGCTGGATAAGGATCCGATCCTGGGCGCCGTGGGCGCGCTCCAGTTCGAAGTGCTGCAGGCAAGGCTCAAGAGCGAGTACGCAGTCGACGTGAAGATCGAGAAGCTTCCGTACATCCATGCCCGCTGGGTCACGGGCCCGAACTTCGACCCGGATTACTTCGAGCGGCGCGAGGACTCGCGCTGCCTCGAGGATCGCGACGGCTTTCCGGTCCTGCTCTTCAAGAGCGACTGGGGCCTGCGCTACGCCGAAGAGAACAACAAGAACCTGACCTTCTTGAAGCACGCTCCCCTTTAGGGTGTTGGACACCTTTTACTTAAGCACCGCGTGATGTGGGGTTCAG
>JBKCVM010000081.1:0-24532 GCA_046317855.1 Oligoflexia bacterium | reverse complement strand
CTCCAGAACTGCTGCTTGCCCTGTTTCAGCAGGTCAATGAGCGGCACTTTGACGGCATGCTTGATCCGCCCGAGCTGAGGTGGAATGCCAGGCTGCGCACTTCTGCAGGTCGGTTTTTTGCGGGAAAGCGAAAGCGTCTTTTTTCTCCCGGACGTGCTCCGCTCATCGAGATAGCCTCCTATCTCTTAGAAGAGCAGGACCCTGAAACCCATGTGCGCGAGACGATCGCCCATGAAATGATCCATTACTGGCTCTGGGTGAGGCGCCGGCCTTACGGTCACACTGAAGAATTTTACGCAAAGATGCAGCAGATGGGGGCCCGGCGCTATAACCCAGTCCCGCGCCGCCGACCCTACAGGTACGTGTATGGCTGCCTGCACTGTCAGTCGCGATTTCAGAGCCGTAAGGTTTTGGGGCGTCTTGCCTGTGCTCAGTGTTGTAAGTCCCACGGAAACGGAAAATACGACGAAAGGTTCAGGCTCGTGCTGATTCAAAAGCTAGGTAAACTGGTGCCGATTTTGGCGTTCTGGCTGCTCTCCGGGTTTGGGGGCTCTCGGGCGGTTGAGTCAGTATGGCTCGAAGTCGCCGATGGGAGCCTTCAGTGTCAGCCGTTCAAGTTGGCGGAGGCCCAAGCTGCGTTGCGCCTCAAACTCAAAGAAGCGGGGGTCCAAGTCCTTGAGCTCGAACACTTAGTGCAGGGAAAGCCCGGAGAGATGCGGATGGCACTCTGTGGTTCGCCAACCGGGGCGAGGTTCAAGATGAGGGTGCCTGCGACACAGCAGGCCAGGGCCGAGGAAGCCCTTAAGCCAGGCCATGCTTCTTGAGCTTGGCCTCCAGGGTAGAAACCGAAAGACCTGTCATTGCGGCTAGCTGGGCGGTGTTGCCCTTGGAAGCACGCAGAAGCTCTTGCAGGTAAGTCTTTTCAAACGCATCACGCGTGGCCCTGAAGTCAGTGCGGTCGTAACCAAATTCTGGAAACTCTTTGACCCCAAGAACGGGACTTGCCCCGGGAGCGGAGCAAGTGGTGAGCGCAATTTTCAGCACGTTGCGTAGTTCGCGCAAATTTCCGGGCCAATCATACGCTTTGAGCTTTTGCCAGGCTGCATCGTCTAGTGTCGGAGGGGTGCGGCCCAGCTCGCGCGCCAGCTCAGCAAGCAAAGTGTGTGTGATCGTTTCAAATTCTTCAGCTCGACTGGCCAGGCTTGGCATTTCGATCCTAAGTTTCGAGAGCTCTCGGTAGAGCTCAGCATTGAAAAGTCCAGCGGCTGCACGCTTTTCAAGGTTCTGATCAGTCGTGGCAATGATTCGCGTCCGACTCGCGTCTCCAGCTTGGGCCGACTGAAGATGGAGAAGAAGCGCCTTTTGGTCTCCCAGCGGCCATTCCCCAATCTCCTGAAGAATCAAAGTTGAATTCGGAATAGCGTTGGCCTCTCGCAGCTGCTCCGAGAGTGACTTGAGGTGGTGAGCCACGATCATGGATCCCTTGGCTCTGGGGCTGTTGAGGTGGAGCCAGCGGGCAATCTGCCCTTTGCCAGTTCCCGGAGCTCCTGCAATCAAGACGCAGGGGTGAGCCTGGGCAGCGGCCGCCGACAAGCGATCTTTTTGAGATTCGGGGAGAAGTTCAGCCCAGTCCATTCGGAGCACCGTAATGCGCCGGGATGGCTCAGGTCAAGTGCGTGAAATGCCCGATTCTGAGTCGATTTTTTAGTGGTTTGCCGCGGTTTCTAGAACTACGGTGTGCGGCATGAAAACAGTGCTGGGTCGGTTAGGGATGGGTTCCCCAAAGAGTTTATGGCTAGCTTTGCTTGCTGCAGGAGTTTGGGTGACGCAGGTACATGCCGCGCCCCTTAAAGTGGGCTTAGTGCTCGATAAAGGGGGAAAA
Organism: Oligoflexia bacterium; assembly: GCA_046317855.1. Taxonomy (GTDB): domain Bacteria; phylum Bdellovibrionota; class UBA1018; order UBA1018; family UBA1018; genus CAIOHW01. The sequence goes on along the minus strand of JBKCVM010000081.1, from coordinate 22,650 downwards.
GACGACAAGTCGTTCAATGCCGCCGCCAACCGCGGTGCCGAGGACGCTAAAAAGAAGCTCGGCATTGAGCTCAAAGTGGTCGAAGCGACCGATGACAATGCCTTTGAGCCGCTGATGCGAGCGCTTGCGCAAAAGAATTTTGACCTCATCATTGGCGTGGGCGTCTCTCAGGCTGAGGCGATTCAGAAAGTCTCAGCAGCCTTTCCGGAACGCAAATTTGCAGTGGTGGATGCCGAAGTTTCTGGGCCCAATGTTCGCTCGCTGCTCTTTCAAGAGCACGAGGGCTCGTTTTTGATGGGAGTTGCCGCTGCGATGGCAAGCAAGACCGGCAAAGTGGGCTTTATCGGCGGAATGGAAATCCCGCTCATCAAGCGTTTTGAACTGGGCTTTCGATCGGGCGCCCGCCACATCCTTCCTCAGGCTGAAGTTTTTTCGAACTATGTGGGAGTGACCAGTGAAGCCTGGAACAACCCGCCCAAATGTAAGGAGCTTGCGCTTTCTCAGTACGATCGAGGCGCCGACGTGATCTTTTCTGCGGCCGGAGCTAGCAGTCTGGGGCTTTTTGATGCGGCTGAAGAAAAGAACAAGCTCGCTATCGGAGTAGATTCGAATCAGAACTGGATCAAGCCTGGACGGGTGCTCACCAGCATGCTCAAACGAGTTGACCTTGCTGTGGAGCGCACCATTGAAACCGCAGCAAACGGAAAGTTCCAGTCCGGAGTGGTTCGCTACGGCTTGGGGGACCAGGGGGTGGATGCCGCCATCGACCAGCACAATGAAAAGGTCCTCACCCCTGCCATGCGCAGCAAGCTGGAGCAGGTCAAAAAGCAGATTCTCGCCGGCAAACTGAAAGTTCCGGATTATTATCAACAGCGCAAATGAACGCTGTTGAACTCAAAGGACTGACCAAAGCTTTTGGTCGTGTGGTGGCCAACGACTCGGTCGATTTGGTCGTCCGTGCCGGCACCATTCACGCCATCGTGGGAGAAAATGGCGCGGGAAAATCCACCGCCATGAAGCTCCTTTTTGGAATGCTCCGGCCCGACTCAGGAGAGATTCGAGTTCATGGAGAGAAAGCAGATTTTAAAAGTCCGATCCAGGCGATGAAAGCTGGAATCGGCATGGTTCACCAGCACTTCATGCTGGCTGGACCGTATTCTGTTCTTGAAAATGTGCTTTTAGGGGTGGAGGGAGTCGGGCCGTTCTCTGCGATTTCAGTGTCCCAGGCTGAGGAGCGACTCCGTGAACTGGGAGCGCGTTACGCAATGCCTGTGGATCCGCATGCAAGGGTTGAAGAGCTTGCAGTTGGGGTTCAGCAGAGGGTCGAGATTCTCAAGCTTTTATACCGCGACTCTAAAGTGCTGATTCTCGATGAGCCCACCGCCGTGCTCACGCCGCAAGAGATTGAGGCCCTCTTTACTAACTTGCGGAGGCTGAGGGATGAGGGGCGTACGATCCTCATGATCACTCACAAATTGAAAGAAGTCCTGGCACTCTCGGACGAAGTGACGGTGCTCCGGCAAGGCAAAACAGCCGGGTCGACGGCTACTTCTCATGCCACTGCTGAGAGCCTTGCTGAATGGATGGTTGGACGAAAGGTCATGCTCTCCGTCGAGCCTCCTCGTCGTCCTGTTCCGTCAGTTCCGGCGGCTCCGGGGCATGCCCGCCTGCGCGTGAAGGATCTGCTTAAGGGAGTTTCGCTCGAAGTTCACTCTGGAGAAATTGTGGGAGTAGCGGGGGTGGAGGGCAACGGACAGAGTGAACTACTTCGGGCGCTTTTGTTTCCGGCCGGTCGCCCTGTGGAGATCTTGGGTCAGGATGTGAGTTCTTGGAGTGCCGCCAAGATTCGAGGACTCAAGGTGGGTTTTTTGCCCGAGGATAGGCAGCGAGACGGCTTGGTGTTGGATGAGAGTGCCGAGCGTAATCTGCTTTTGGGGCATCAGCGCAATCAGCGCTTTGTCGGCCCAGGCGGTGTGATCCGACAAGGCGCCTTGTCGGCCGCACTTCAGCGGGCTTGGGAGCAGTTTGATCTGCGTCCCAGGCAGGCAGGCCTTGCCGCCAGAAATTTCTCGGGCGGAAATCAGCAGAAGCTTGTGATTGCTCGTGAGTTTGAACACGAGCCTGAGCTCTTGGTTGCAGCCCATCCGACCCGTGGGGTGGACGTGGGCGCTATCGAATGGATTCACCGAAGGCTGATTGAGGCTCGCGACAAGGGTGCAGGGGTGCTGCTCGTTTCATCCGAGCTGGATGAGATCCTTTCGCTTTCGGATCGAATCGTAGTGCTCTTTGATCAGAAGATCGTGGCTGAATTTTCTCGGGGTCAGGCGGATGCGCTGACGATCGGAAAGGCAATGGCCAATGTGGGGGTTGCATGAAGACGCTGCGCCCCTTCATTGCCTTTGCAGTGGGGCTGGGTTTGGGGCTCGGAGTTGCCGCCATTGCAGGTGAAAATCCTCTGCATGTTTTGAAAGTGCTTTGGGTCGGAGCCTTTGGGTCTCGATACGATTTTGGAATGACTCTGTTTTACATGACGCCGCTTCTTTTTACCGGTCTTTCGGTGGCAGTGGCTTTTCAGGCAGGACTCTTCAATATCGGCGCCGAGGGCCAGCTTGCGATCGGGGCTCTTGCTATGGCGTGGGTTGGGTTTACTTTTCCCGGTCTTGGGGCGCCATGGTCTTGGATGATTGCTATTCTTGCTGGAGCGCTGGGAGGAGGAGTTTGGGGTGGACTGGCAGGTTGGCTGAAGGCCCGCCGAGGAAGTCATGAAGTCATTTCGACGATCATGCTCAACTTCATTGCGGCAGGCTTGGCAAGCTACGCGGTGCTGAATCTTTTTAAAAATCCAGAGACCCAGGCTCCTGAGACCCTTGCAATCGGAGCTTCGTATGTTTTGCCTCAGCTTCCGGGATTGGGGCAAACGCCGGCAAGCTGGGCTTTGCTCGTCGGTCTTTTGATCGCCCTTGCCATGGGCTGGGCCCTGGCGCGCACTCGCTGGGGGTTTGAGCTCAAGACGGTAGGTCAGAACGAGCACGCAGCCAGGCTCTCGGGGATTTCTGTAGAGCGGGTTCAGTGCTTTGCATTGGTTCTCTCGGGCGTGCTTGCAGCGGGAGTTGGACTGGGAGAAGTGCTGGGTTCGGCGCATCGTTACAAGTTGGGATTTTCTCCGGACTACGGTTTTGTTGGAATTGCAGTGGCGTTGCTAGCTCGTGGAAATCCCTACGGGGTGATTGCTTCGTCCTTTCTATTTGGCGCCCTTCATAAAGGAACAGCGGACCTAGATTTAGAGACAGAAAATGTGACGCGCGACCTGGCGCTGGTGATTCAAGCTCTCATCATCGGATCAGTTGCCGCGGATGGGCTCTGGAAAAGAAAGGAATGAGATGCTGGCGCTCATAGAATCAACGCTTCGCATTTCTGCACCTCTCGTTTTTGCGGCAATGGGTGGACTCCTGAGTGAGCGATCGGGAGTGATTCAGATTGGCCTGGAGGGCCTGATGATTGTGGGGGGGCTCATTGCCGCCGTTGTGGCACTCGAGACCCATTCTCCCGGGGTGGCCCTGGCTGGTGCAGCTCTGGGTGGGGCAGTGTTTGGCTCGATTTATGCGTGGCTAGCTATCCGAGCCCGAGCAAACCAAATCGTTGCCGGAACCGGGATGAATTTTTTAGCAATGGGGCTTGCCCCGTTTGTGCTGAAAGTTCTTTACGGAAACACCGGGACTTCCCCGTCACTGCCAATCGAAGATCGCATGCAGTGGCAGTGGGGCGTAGCGCTTGCTTTGATCGCTGTAGCGGCGCTTGCGTGGCTATTACGTCGCACGCCTGTGGGTCTGTGGATCAGGTTTGCAGGCGAGCACCCTCAAGCGCTTCAGGCTGCCGGCGTGCGGCCGGAGCGTGTGCGTCACTGGGCCGTGGTAAGCGGGAGTGCGTTGGCCGCCATGGGGGGCGCAGTATTAGCCATTGGGCTTGCCTCGGCGTATTCGCGCAACATGGTCGCGGGTCGAGGGTTCATGGCGCTCACTGCACTGATCTTCGGAAAATGGCGGGCATGGCCTGCTTTAGGGGCTTGTTTGCTTTTTGGTTTTGCGGAGGCACTCCAGTTTAGGTTGGGTTCAGTCGCGATTCCTGCTCAGTTTGTTCAGATCCTGCCTTATGCGGCGACGCTTTTAGTGTTGGCGGGCTTTGTGGGGCGAGCTCGTGCCCCTAGCGCGTTGGGTCGTTAGCGCGAGTGAAATGAATCACAAAAACTTCTTGCATCCACTCTGGCGCCTCTGGCTTGGGGTGAGGGACCGACACTACTTTTGATTCTGCAGTAAAGCCGAGTCGGTTCGTGAGCTCATCTGAAAAAATCTGGAGGTAGGGCCGTGCAGGGTCAGTGATCGTGATGCGACCTCCGGGTGCCACAGCGTTTGCCATTGTATTGGCCAGCGGAACTGGGAGCTCTCGGGCGTACAGCAGGTCGGACCCCACGACCCAGTCAAATTTTGCTCCGTTGATTCCTGAAGAGTGGGGAGAGGCGTTCTGCCAATCCCATTCGAGGTAGGATAGGCAGGAATTCGGAGTGGTGGTGCAGTTTTGGTCACGATTGATTTCCAGAAATCGTTCTACTTGGGGATGAAAATCGGTGGCCACGACGTTAAATCCCAAACGCGTTGCAAGCAGGCTTGGAATGGCAAGACCGCAGCCCATTTCCAGCATTCTGCAAGGAGCAGTGGCGAGGACTTCTAGTGCAAGCGCTCGCGACGAGGGCCAGACGACGCCAAAGTACGGGCAGAGTCGCTCAAGGAGCTCGGGTTTTCCGAGAATCTCGAGCTCTTCGAACATTCGGTCGATGGTCGCATTGAGGTCCCGGAGTGTTGTGATTTTCAGCTCGTGAGTGCCAATGCGCTCGTGCGTGAGAATAAGGTCGATCGAGAGTTTTCGAGCGATTGACTTTAGATCCATTTCTTTTGATGCGAAGGGTTGAGCTAGTTGGGGTACTGGTACTCGATTTTGACGGTTTGAACTTGGCCTTGATCGTTAAAAATGTTGCTAGGTCCATGGTAGCGGAGCAGGCGCCGAGTTTTTGTATCGTAAGTGGCTCGAATTGAGGGGGCAAAAAAGCGTAAAAGCCAGTTTTGGACTTCAAGGACAACTTCGACTTCCTTGTTTGCTCCGCCGCTCCGGTCTGCCTGCCCCTTGCCCTGCCTGATACGAAACGCAAAATCCTCCAACCGCGACGGGATGAGAAATTGCAGCAGTCGCTTTTCTCCGCTTGCGATTTGTTCTAGCGAAGCTCGTGAAAAATAATGAAAGCCCTGGCCGCTGACCCAGTCTGGCTTGAAGGCGATCTGCTTGCGCTTGTCCTGGTGGTAGACTTCGAGGGTGCCGTCCGGGCTGCAGCAACGCACCCCTTCTTGGATTCCGAGCTTGAGGTCCTTGAACGAATAAGCCGGGAGAAACGCCGGACCCTTAAATTCAGAGGTGAGCTCTGCTCGGGTGGTCCCGTCTGGGCTGAGGTAAGTGGTTCTGGCTGAGAGAACCCTGGCCGCCGGTGGCACTCCATCGTAGATCACTTCATGTTTTTCTCGGTACACGATTTTACCGTCCTCGGTCTTTGCTATCCCCTCATAGGTCTCCATCCGCTCGGGGAGGGGGGCTGCCCCAAGAGCAGGGCCAGTAACCAGGGGGCCAGTGACCGAGAGAGTGCTCAAGAGAGTGCTCAAGCAGATCAGACGCGTGAACGAGGGCTTCGAGATTGGCATGGTCCCGAGTATACTCCAGAAACGATGCCAGTGAGTGCTCCGCAAAGACTGCGTTCCGTTTATTTTCTACTGGGTCTGAGTACGCTGGGGACAGGGCTGGTTGGGGCCTCGTGCCAAAAAATTGCCGGGTGGGCAACGCGGATTTCAGGGCAGCATGGTCCACTCGGTGAGCCGCGTGATCAGAAGCCACCCTCTGCGGCTGAGCGTAACGCCCAGATCCTTCAAGAGATCTACCGGGTCGTTCGGGTCGTTGATCCTTCTGTCGATCCCCGGGCAAACTCCGATTTTGCCGGCTGGTTGGATTCGCTCAATCAGGGCGCCTCCTACGAGGGCGTGTACAATGCGTTTACTCATTCAAAGGACCAGAGAAAATTGGAGTCTGAGCCCCGCAGCACCGCGAGTCCTGCGGCTCTCAACTCCTTCGCAAAGGAGTTGTCTCAGCTTCTTCTGGTCTTCAAGGAAATCCCAGAGTTCACTGAGCTGGACCCTGGACCTCTTGCAGAAATCAATCCTCTAGATGAGTCTGCGCTGAGGCCGTCTGCAGGCCCCAAGGTCATTGAGTTTGCTCCGCTCGTCGGGCGTGAAGGTGCCCCTCCTGAGCGACCGACGCCTGAGGCCTTGGCCGCAAAAATTGCCACCCATTATACGGGCTCGTCAGTTTATACCCTCAAAAGAGTCTTGGGCGACTGGGCTCTGCGCGCTATCGAGTATCGTCGAGCAGAATCTCCGGAGCGTCTGTGGGAATGGTATGCAGACTTTGCCGTTGCCTTGGCCCAAAGAGGAGTCGAGTTTGGAATTCGTGAAAGAAATGATTCTGATCGAACCTTTCATCGAAATTGGGCCCAAAAAGCCTCTGAGGATTTGTTGAGGTGGGAAGTGCTCAATCGTCTCCATCGGATCTTGAATGCAGCTCAGCCGCTGGTGATGGGAAGGGATGTGAACTCGTGAAACCAGTAATCATTACGTGCGCCATCACGGGAGCTGAAACCTCTCAGGCGAGGCAGCCTGCGTTGCCGATCACTCCCGCTCAGCAGGCGCAAGCTTCAAAAGAATGCGTGGAGGCTGGCGCTTCTGTCATTCATTTGCATGTGCGCGAGGACGACGGAACGCCGTCTCAACGGCCGGATAGATTTGCTGAGGCCATTTCGGCGATTCGCTCTCAAGCCCCCGGTGTGGTTGTTCAGATTTCAACGGGAGGTGCGGTGGGAGAGACGATTGAAAACCGTGCACGTCCGCTTTCTCTCAAGCCAGAGATGGCTTCTTTGAATCTTGGAACCATGAATTTTGGGGACGACATTTTCTACAATCACCCCAAAGACATCGTGAGTCTGGCAAAAATGATGCGAGACCACGGGGTCGTCCCAGAGCTTGAAATCTACGAGGTCGGAATGCTCGAGACCGCCTTTAGGCTTCTTTCTCAGGGAGTGATCGAAACCCCTTTGCACGTTCAGTTTGTGCTCGGAGTTCCGGGAGGAATGTCGGGCGAGTCTGATAATTTGATTTTTTTGGTTCAGCGCCTAACCGCCCTTTCGGCGCAAGCCGGAATTGCATTGCCAGATTGGGGCGTGGCAGGGGTGGGGCGCTACCAGCTACCCTTGGCGGTGCAGTCCATGATGATGGGCGGGCATGTACGGGTTGGATTTGAAGACAATATTTATCTCAGTAAAGGAGTACTCGCCGCTTCGAACGCCCAATTGGTGGACCGAGTCGCAGAGCTGGCGCGAGGGATGGGCCGTCCGGTCGCCACTCTGGAGCAGGCTCGGCAACTTTTACTTTCTCGTTGAGTGTTTTGAACTATGGCGCTGGAGCGGTTGCGTTTTAAAATTCCTCCCGAGCATGCAGGCCGCCGACTGGATGATGTGATCGTGGCTCTCGCCTCCAAGCCTCAGAGAGCGCTCTCAAAATCGCAGGCTCGCAAACTGATTGTGGCGGGCGCAGTGTACTTAAACGGACGACGAGTTCGGATCGCCTCTAAACCCGTGATCGTCGGAGCAGAACTCACGCTTCATGTGGATTTTTCGAGACTTGAGACTGGGGCAGTGCGTTCTGAGAGATTTCGATCGGATTGGGTTCTGGGTGAGAACTCGATTCTATTCGAAGACGACTGGTTGATCGCAGTCGATAAGCCAGCAGGCCTTCCGACTCAACCCACAGTAGATGAAGCCCGGCTCAACCTCTTTGCTGCCCTTCAAAAATGGGTGCGCCATCGGGCTCATGATCCGCAAGCTTATGTGGGCCTCCATCATCGTTTGGACCGAGATACCTCTGGAGTTGTGCTTTTTACCAAGAGCAAAGAGGCCAATCCCGGGGTGGCCGCTCTTTTTTCTGAGCACCGGGTTCAAAAAGAGTACCGCGCACTGTGTCTTGAGGCGATGGGCGCGGAGCAAAGATTTAAAGTGGGTGAACGCTTTTTCGTTCGTAATTTTTTGAAGAGACTTCCTGGAAAGTTGTCCCGTTATGGGAGCGTGCGCTCGGGTGGGGACTTAGCTCATACTGATTTTGAGATCCGATCCCAACTGGGCAGCCGAGCGTGGGAGCTCAGTTGTTGGCCAAAAACAGGCCGCACGCATCAGATTCGTGTTCATCTCTCAGAGATGGGTTATCCGATACTTGGAGATCTCACTTATGGCCGTGAAAAGGGCCTAGGCCCATCCCCTATCCAGCACGGTCCGCGGCTCATGCTCCACGCTGCAAGTTTGACTTTTGTGCATCCTGTCACCGGTCAACCGATCCAGATTCAGAGCCCTCTGCCGAGCGAGTTTAAAGCCGTCTTGAAAAGACTCAGCTCCGGAGGCGGAGCATGAGCGCTGGGCAGGGTTTCTGGAAAAAAACTGCTCTCCTGAGATCGGTCATCTGGAAGTACCGATTTTCTGTTCTGGGGGGGCTTGGAACTCTGGTTGTGGTGGATGCGCTCGAAGTGCTGCCCCCGATTCTTTTAAAGCTTGCGGTGGATTCGGTCACGGGTGCGCGTCCTCTATCGCACCTCCACGGGATTGCAGGAGTCTATCTGCTCATCTCGGTGCTCCAGTGCTTTTGTCGCTACGGTTGGCGGATTTTGTTAATTCGCTCCAGTCTTTTTGCTGGGCGTGATCTGCGAGATCGGTTCAGCGCGCATCTTTTTCGACTCCCGATCCGTTTTTTTGACCAAAAGCGATTAGGCGATCTCATGTCGCTCTCGACGAACGACACCGAAGCAATTCGGATGGCTCTGGGGCCAGGACTTTTGGTCGCAGCCGACGCGCTCTTTTATTTTGTGACGGTGCCAGTGGCGATGCTGATGCTCTCTCCGCAGCTCACTCTTTTGGCGTTTCTTCCGCTTCCGATCATTCCGTGGCTGGTGGCTCGCAACGAAAAGGCACTCTACACCCGTTTTGAAAAAGTTCAGGAGAGCTTTGGCAAGCTCTCGGCGCTTGCTCAAGAAACCTTGACCGGAATCCGAGTGATTAAGGCCTTTGCTGCTGAGCCTGCGCAGATGGAGCGGTTTTCGAGGGAGGGCCAGCGCTATCTCCAGCTCAATATGGCCATGGCGTGGGTGCAGAACACTTTTGGTCCCTTGTTGGATTTTACCATGAGCATGGGACTAGTGATCCTACTTTGGGTAGGAGGGCATGAAGTGATTGACGGTAACGAGAGTCTGGGGACCTTCGTTGCCTTTCAACGCTATATCCAAAAGATGGTTTGGCCGATGGCAGCGGTCGGAATGGCGATCAGCTACCTTCAGCGCGCGGTGGCCAGCGCCGGTAGAATTGAGGCCGTTTTGAATGAGGCTCCAACGCGTCGCCCAGAAGATGAGGATTGTGGACAGCCAGGGCAGCGAGAGACTTCTCACTCGGCTCGAGGTGAGATTGAATTCAATAATCTATCGTTTCGATACGCCGACCATTTGCCTTGGGTGATTCGAGATTTTTCACTCAAAGTTCCGGCAGGCAGCAGGGTTGCTTTCTTGGGTTCGATTGGGTCTGGCAAAAGCACATTGCTGTCTCTGATCCCACGTCTTTACACGCCTCCACGCGGGACTGTTTTTGTGGACGGGGTAGACGTCAATGATTGGAATCTGGCGGACCTTCGAAAGGCGATAGGACATGTCGGCCAAGAGCTCTTTCTGTTTTCAGAGACTATCGAACAGAATTTGAGTTGGGGACTCCCTGAGCCTCTGGCCCCGGAGAGTCGAGATGAGCTCATCCATCAGGTCGCGCTCTCGACCGACGTGTCGCGTCTCTCGGGAGGTTGGGAGACTCGTCTTGGGGAGCGTGGGATTAATCTTTCTGGGGGGCAAAAGCAGAGATTGACGATCGGACGTGCTTTGGCGCGCCGACCAAAAATTTTGATTCTAGATGACGCACTCTCAGCGGTGGATACACAAACAGAGAGCCGATTGCTTGGAGCGCTGAGGCAGCGGTCTGATCGCGCCACAGAGCTGATTGCAGGTCACCGGATTTCGACCCTCCAAGACGCTGACTTCATTGTGGTTCTAGAAAAGGGTCGCAAAGTTCAACAAGGCGGCCATCGAGAGCTGTTGAAGGACAGAGCGGGACTGTACCGAACTTTCTATGAACATCAGAAGCTTGAGGAGGAGCTGGAGAGCCATGGGCAAAGCCACTCAAAAGACCTCTCAAACTGACTTGGATTTTAGATCTGAAGAGCTAGAGGCTTCAGTAGATCGTTCATCGATCCAAGAGTTACTGCGTTTGATGACCTATCTTCAAAGACATCGAGGCCTATTTTGGTCTGGCGTGGCGCTCATTTTGGTGGCGACTGCGGCTGCACTTTTTCAGCCCCGCCTCTTTGGCTACGCTATTGATGAGGCAGTGATCCCTAAAGATCTCCAAAAACTCAAAGGGTATGCACTTCTCTTTTTGGGGGTCGAAGTCCTCCGCGTCGTTTCAATGATTGCGCAGAGTTTGATTTTTACGCTCGTGGGTCAAAAAGTGATGCAGGATCTCAGGCTAGAGCTGCTCTCTCATTTGCAACGTCTTCCTGTTTCTACTTTTGACAAGAACCCAGCAGGGCGCCTGGTCACTCGCGTCACGAACGACATCGGTTCGCTGGCTGAGATGTTTTCTGCCGGGTTTATCACGATTCTCTCTAATGTGCTGACAGTCGTGGGCATCATGATTTGGCTGTTTTTGCTCGATTTTCGAGTGGCGGTAGCTGCCTTGGCGGTTTTTCCAATTTTGATGTTGGCGTCCGTTCGGTTCAGCGCTCGTTTGCGGGTCGCTTACCGAGACGCTCGCTCCAAGCTCTCCGCATTTAATGCGAGCCTTGCAGAAAACATCATGGGGATTCGAGTGGTGCAGCTTTTTGGGCGTGAAAAACGCCAGCTGGCTCAACTCGCGGCCATCAATGAAAGTTATGCTCAGGCACAGATCGGATCCGTGAAAGTGTTTGCTTTGTTTCAACCGGCAATCACTTTGGCGACTGGAATATCGATGGCGGCCGTCATCTCTTATGGGGGGCATCAGGGACTTGCGCCGGGCATTTTGGTCGCCTTTTTTGCCTATGTCATGACGCTCTTTCAGCCGATTCGAGAGATCGCGGACAAGTGGAATCTTTTTCTGAGCGGCATGGCTTCTGCTGAGCGCATTTTTTCAATATTGGATTGGAAGGTTGAAGTCCCCGACTTGAAGCCTCTAGCCCATCGGGCGGATTCTGGCTTGGGAGCTCTACGGGGTGAAATCCAGTTTGAGAATGTCTGGTTTGCTTACGAAGGCACGAACTGGGTTTTAAGAGATTTTTCGCTTCATATTCGGCCCGGGATGAAAGTGGGAGTCGTAGGTCATACTGGGGCAGGTAAGTCGACACTCATTAGCCTGCTTTTGAGATTCTATGAGCCGCAGCGTGGGCGAATTCTGATCGACGGTATCGATTTAAAGGATTGGGATCGGCGTGAGCTTAGGTCTCGAATCGGTATGATTCAACAGGATGTTTTCTTGTTTTCTGGAACTATTGCAGAAAATGTCACGCTCTTTAAGCCTGGAGCCACAGGGGAGGGCGGAGAGAGGGAGCTCTATGAGAGGGGAGTCAACCTTTCAATGGGGGAGCGGCAGCGGATCGCTTTTCAGCGCGCCAAGGCTGCAAAGCCCGATTTATGGATTCTAGATGAAGCGACGTCCAATGTGGATTCACAAACAGAAGCGGAGCTTGCACGAGAGCTGACCGAAAGCTCGAAGGGGCAAACTCGACTCTGGGTAGCCCACCGCTTGGCTACCGTACAGGATTGCGACTGGATCGTGGTTCTTCATCAGGGCCAGTGCGTCGAATCAGGCAAGCACGACGAGTTGGTGAGGTTGGGCGGAGTCTACTCTAAGCTGGTCCAGCTCCAGAGTTATCCTTCGAGCCGAACCCCTTGATTGCGCTCCCACTCGAGGGCGCTGCGGCAGATTTTTTCGAGATCATCACACTGAGGCTTCCATCCCAGAATGCGCTTGAGGCGAGAGGCATCTGCCACAAGCTCTGCCGGATCTCCAGGGCGTCTCCCAGTGATTTGGTGAGGAAGGAGCTTTTGAGTGATCTTTTCGAAAGCGCGGATCACTTCAAGAACGCTGGCCCCGTGGCCATAGCCGCAGTTAAAGACGTCTGATTTTCCGCCATCCCATAAGTACTGAAGTGCGGCCACGTGAGCACGGGCCAGGTCGTCTACATGGATGTAATCCCGGACTCCGGTGCCATCCCGAGTGGGATAGTCTGTCCCAAAAACTTCGAGCGCTTTGCGTCGCCCGAGAGCAACCTCACAGGCCACTTTAATCAAGTGAGTTGCGTTGCGAGTCATTTGCCCAAGGCTCAGATCCATTCGGGCACCCGCCACGTTAAAGTAGCGCAGAATCACGACTCCCATCGCCAGACGATCTGCGTGCTCGCGCAAAATGACCTCAGAAAAGAGCTTGCTCCTTCCGTAGGGGTTGATGGGGGCCTGTAGGGTGTCTTCAGGGATCGGGTTGGAGGAGGGCTCACCGTAAGTCGCTGCGGTAGACGAAAACACAAATGGAACTGTTTCTGCTTCTCTGAGCGCACGAAGTACTGAGAGAAGTCCCGCAGTGTTGTTCCAGTAATAGTCGAGCGGCTTTTCAACGCTTTCACCCACCAGAAGAGAAGCGGCAAAGTGGATGACCCCGCTGATTTGGTAGTGAGATGCGACTTGAGCCAGGAGTTTCTCGTCGTGGATATCGCCTTGGACAAAGTGAGCACGGGGATGGACTGCCCGCTGAAAACCCGTACTTAAGTTATCATAGACGACGACTTCAAAGCCTTGAGCAATGAGCTCATGATGGGTGTGTGAGCCGATATATCCCGCGCCTCCGGTGATGAGGATCGGGCCGCGGCGGGTGGACTTTAAAGAAGTCTTGCTCATGCTCTGTGGTTAGCCTTGGGGTTGCGTTCCGTCAAAGGGCTCGAGCCAAAAAGTGTAGCGGATGTCTGGCTCGTCTCCCAAGAGCATGATCAGACGGTCCACGCCCAAGGCATTTCCGCCTGATGGGGGCATCCCTTCGGTCAAGGCTGTCAGAAATTCCTCATCCAAGGGAGTTCGAGGAAAAGACGTTCCATATTGGAGCTGCCGAAGGTCCATGTCTTTTTCAAAACGCGCTCGCTGCTCGCTGGGATCCGTGAGTTCTTCAAAGGCATTGCAAAGTTCGATGCCCGCTGCGTAGGCCTCAAAGCGTCGAGCAAAGCGCGATCCAGCGGGGTCCTGTTGAATCACCGAGAGCGCGGCTTGAGAGGGAGGGTAACCGTAAACAAAAACAGCTCTCTCTTGTGGGAGCTTGGGTTCAATCACATTGAGCCAGATGCGAAAGTAGAGGTCATCCCAGCTGTCTTGTTTTGCAGTTTCAAGCCCAAGGCGGTGGCAATGATCAGTCATCTGGCTCACGCTTTGGGCTTGAACCCAGTCAAAGCCGGCGTGCTCACGAAAGAGATCTCGAATGAAGAGTCGGGGCCAGGGTCTCGCTACAGAAAAACGTCGGCCTTGAAAGGAGATGGCTGGCTCGCCTCGAATCTTCAGGGCAAGCTGCTCGATCAATTCTTCAGTGTCAGTCATGATCTCGTTCATTCCTGCAAAAGCGCGGTACCACTCGAGCAGTGTAAATTCTGGACTGTGGGTGTTGCTCTTGGGTTCAAGCCTAAAGGCGGGGGCAATCTGAAAAATTTTTTCGAGTCCACCGACCAGTAGTCGTTTGAGTGCAAACTCGGGTGAAGTAGGAAGGTAGGCTCCCGTTTCAAGCTTAAATGGCCGAATGTGAGCTTCCATTCCTGGGCAGGCAACGAGCATCGGAGTGCGAGTTTCAAGAAAGCCTCTTTGATTAAAAAAAGATCGAATTTCTAATTCGACCCGTTGACGCATTTCGGTGCCTCGCTTGCGCCGAGGGTCTTGAATTCTTTGAAACAGGGGCGTCCGGCCGTCGTTTCTGCGGTTGGGAGTCAGGATTTTTAGTCCCATTGGACTGAACTCTACCCAGTCTCCCAGGGCTAGGCCTGGGGGGAGATGGGGGATTCTGAGCTCGACGGGGCTACTTGAAATCCAGATCTTGGGGTGAGGTCCGGCTTCAAATTGCAATACTCGGCCTCGTAGGGTGGTCATAGTCCAGCGTTAATCACGATTTTTTTTGGTTGTCACCGGCATCAGTCGGCAGCAAAGATACGTGGATGATGCACACTGATGATCAGCCAATTCAAAAGAGGGGCTTCTTAAAGACTTTGGGGTCTGGGCGCGGAGTGGTCTTGGCGCTGCTCTGGGGAGGCGCTCTGATGGCGGCGCTGACTACGCCTTCGGCGCAAGAAGCGCTTGCTCAGACCAATCCTCCCGTGAGCGCACCCGCAGGCACCGAAGCAGGAGATATCCCACTCAATCAGGCTCTGCCTAATCCCCATCAGCAAAATCTCATGAATGAGGCCTCTCCCAATACCAGCGCCCAGATCAAAAAAGATAAGAAGCGCAAGAAACGGGCGAGCCGTTTGAAGAGGCGAATCAAGAAAAAAGAAAACCAGCTGCGTAGAGCAAAGAGACGCGCCCAGAAGCAGCTGCAACAGGATCGCTAGAGCTGGAGCGGCCGGGTTGTGAGGCACAGGACACTCAGGTGAAGCAGGTCCTCTCCGCAGCCGTTCTATTGGAGCTTCCGTATCAGGCGTCTCCTAGGCCAAGGCTGCGGGCTACCCCCGCATCAGTACTCATTTCTGTCGGCATGCTCGAAGGGGAGGCTTCGGTACTCGTCACGAGGCGCACCCAGACTGTTGAAACTCATAAGGGACAAATGGCGTTTCCGGGAGGGCAAAAAGATCCTGAGGACTTAGACGCTGTAGCTACCGCGTTACGAGAGGCACGCGAAGAAGTGGGCCTGGATCCTTCGCTGGTGGATGTGCTGGGAGTTTTGCCAGAGCTTCAAACAGTGACTGGATTCAGGGTAAGCCCGGTCGTGGGTTGGATTGATCAGCCCCTCAGTGAGGTGGAGCTCAGAGCTGCGCCCGAAGAGATCGATGTGATGCTCTGGATTCCACTCAAGGAGCTCGTCGGCGCTTATCGTCTTGAGACGATCAAACGCTACCCAATCGATGTTTTTGAGGTGAGGGGGCATCGGATCTGGGGAGTGACGGGGACCTTGCTAAAAAACTTTTTGGATCGGATCGACCGGGTGGGGTAGCGTGAGGACATGAAATCCACTTCATTGGTTGCTGGGACTCTGCTTCTTTCTTCTCTATTTTCAGTGGCTGGGCTTTTGAGTGCGCCTGCACTTGCAAGCCCGACGGCGCCAGTTCCTGCGGCGCCAGTTCCTGCGGCTGCTCCTTTGGCGCTGCATGAAGACTGGCAGTGGCCGTCACCGACGCATGATTGGACAGTGGCGGTCCTTCCGGGAGTGGCCACCATCAATTCAACCACTGGGTTTTCACTGCAAATTGCAGGAGCGTACAAACTCCTCGATAAAGGATTTGCTCCAGAAATGAACAATCAAGTTTTCCTTGAAGTTCAAGCTGGACCCTTTTCAGTTTCCAATGGATCAGCGCTTCTCTTTAGTACTCACATTCGTTGGGATTTTGTGCTCAACGGCGACTGGACCTTTTACGGACTAGGCGGCTTGGGCGGAAATAAGACAAGCTCCAGCCTGGGGGGAGATTTTCAACTTCTGCCGCGCTTTGGTGTGGGAGCGATCCTGAATATCGAGCGCCAGACATTGGTACCGGTGGACCTCCGTGCTGAGCTTTCACGTGAGTTTGTGGCGCTCGGCGCGCAAATGCGTTTCTAGGCAGCTGTGTTTCCCACGCTCAATTGGCGTGAGATTGCGCTTTGCGCCGACCAAGCCAGTCGGCTTCTGGTGGGGATGCGCCTCGACCGGATCATCATTGCCGATCGCCCTGATTTTGCCCAAGGCTACCTCAAGAACGAGTGGTTTTTGCGGTTTGAAGATCGTAAGCGGGAGTCGGTCCTATCCTTTAGTGTTCGTCCGAGGAGCTGCTACTTTGCCGCGCGGATCGGAAAGGGGCCCAAGGCCTCCAGCGCAGCGACTCGATCGGCTTTTGATCAAGCTCTCAGCAAGTACCTGAAGGGTGGAAGGCTCACTGCACTGAGGGCATATCATCGAGAACGCATCGTTGTGCTCGAGTTTGGCGACCTGGGGTTTTGGCTCGTTCTCACTCTCATTCCGTCACTTCCGGAGGCTTTGCTCGTAGATGCGAGCACTCGAAAAATCCTGGCGCGTTCGCGCATCAAAGAGCCTCTCGGTCTAGAGTGGCTTGAGCCATTAGCGGAAAGGCAAGCCCCTGAAGTCCAGGTGCGCGAGCCCTGGGGGTCCAAACTTTTGGCATGGAGTCATCAGGTAGAAGAGTCGCTTGCCGCTGAGGCTCTTGGCTTGCGGCGCGAGCGGGCGCTTCGTGAGATTCGTGAAAAAACAAAAACCCTCCGTTCTCGCCTTCAGCAAAGCGAGCTTGAACTGGAGCGGGCTCGGAGCGAGCAGGATTGGCAAAAATTGGGAGAGACGCTCAAACAGTGGCTCTATGCGCTCCCGCAAGCGGTGAAGGGGCACTGGGAGCTGGGCGAGATCAGGGTTCCATGCGGAGAAGGGCGCACCCCAGCAGAGCAAATGGAAAAACTTTTTTCTTTGGCTCGTCGAAAAAAACGACGGATCGAAGAGGCCGCCGCCCGAGCAGAGCAAGCGCGGCATCAACTTGCAGCGCTCAACGTCGGAGAAACCTTAGATTTGAGCGAGCTTGAAAAGGTGGCGGGGCTTGCACCCATGGGGGGTGTTAAAAATAAGGTTCTTTCTCCTAAGGTTTCACGGTCTAGATGGACGGGAAGAACTTACTTCTCAAAAGAAGGGCTGCCGCTGTGGGTGGGGCGCTCCAGTGCAGAAAACCTCGAGCTCACTTTCAAGATCGCGCGTGGCAATGACTTATGGATGCACGTTCGAGGCAGGCCTGGGGCCCACTTAGTGATTCCACTCGATTCCGGAAAAAGCGCCTCACTGGAGACGCTCTTGGACGCCGCACAACTGGTGATCTTTCATAGCGGTGGAAAAAACTGGGGAAAGACAGAAGTCGACTACACTTTTAAAAAGAACGTAAAGCGAATCCGGGACAGCACCGAGGCATCCTACGTTAACAATAAGACACTCATCGTGGCGCCCGATGAGGAGCGGCTCACTCGTTTGCTCTCACAGCAGCAATCTGAGCTGCGATCAAATTAGAGTGAGAACGAATTCAAGGGCTTGCTCTTTGGTTTGAATCGTCCGCTCAAGGACTCGGTCCTCAACGAGCCGTAAGATCTCCGAAAACCGAGGTCCAGGTTGGAGCCCGAGCGCAATCAGATCTTCTCCGGTTAAAATCTGAGAGAGCGTGACTGAAGGAGAGTTTAGAAACTCTTGGTAGCGAGAGCGCGCAAATTCCCAGCAAGCATGGTTTCCGTCGGTCACTGTGGCGGCCGCTCGGTGAAGCGCTAGAAGCTCACTGAAAAGCGGGTCTCTAATCAGGCGCTGGAGTGTTGCTTCACGCATGTTAAAAACTTCTCGAATTTTTAGGTGATCCCTAACCAGGTGAGAGGTGGCCTGGGTTTGCTCTTGGCTAAATCGGAGCCTTTGTCCGATCTTCTCCGTGGTGATTGCGGCCTCGCGGTCGTGGCCGGCAAAAGACTTTTGGCCGCTTTTTTTCCAGGCCACTGGCTTTCCGACCTCTTGGAGAAGAGCCGCCCACGCCAGAGAGGTGCTTCGATGAGGGTTTTGTTGGGCGCACGTCTCCAATACTTTAAGAGTATGGAGCCAGAGGTTGTGTTGAACGTAAGTGGGTTGTTCTGTCCGCTTAAGCGCCTCCACCTCGGGGAGAACCCAGGGCAGGAGCTCGCAATCCGATAAAAGCTTGAATGCCTGCGCGGGCTTGGGTCCTATCAGCATTTTGGTAAGCTCATCTCGAATTCGCTCGTGACTGACCTTCGCAATCAATCTGGACTGCTTGCGGGTGGCCTCTAGAGTTTCGGGGGCAATCTCAAATCCGAGTGTCGTTGCAAATCGGATGGCTCGGAGTAACCGGAGGGAGTCCTCCTTGAACCGCAGGAGTGGGTCTCCGATAGCGCGGAGAGTGCGGGATTTGAGGTCCTCCATTCCTCCGGTCAAATCGAGGATTCTCTGAGTCTTGGGGTCATAGAACATTGCATTAATGGTGAAATCCCGTCGGCGTGCGTCTTCTTCTGGCCCAGAGAACTTTACTCCAACTGGGTGCCGATGATCGCGATACTCAAGATCTTCTCGAAAGGTGGCGACTTCGATGACGCCCATCTCGCCGCCGACCGGGATTTTAAGCACTCCAAATTGTTTGCCAACAGTGAGAGCTTGCGGAAAGAGAGCTTCGAGCTCATCGGGTGATGCGTTTGAGGCGATGTCAAAATCTTTGGTCTGCCGCTGTAACAGGGCATCTCGAACGCAGCCGCCTACCAAAAACCCAACGAACCCTGCGGCGTCGATCCGCGAGAGGATCTCGCGCACGGGCGCAGGAACGGCAATCGGTCGCTCAATCCGGATCCACTTCAAGGGGTTGTCCATTCTGTTGGTAGTAGCTCTTGATGACTGTCTCTGCTTCGAATCGGTTGGGAGCCTCAGTGCCCTCCGCTTCTCTGAGGGTGGGGCGGGGTCGGGTGGGTTGAGGAAGCTTTTTAATTGCGGGCGGGGGCGCAACAGGGCGAGTTCCTGGAGGTAGGACTTCGTCGTCGTAGGTTCCATTTTGGGAGATTACATTTTCGGAGGCTGAGCTTTTCTCCTGAGCGGTGCGGTTTGCCTGGGCAAGCGCGGGCGCACCTGCTGCGATTGCAGCCGCAGAAAGGATAGAAAAAGGCAAAAATCTCACGCTCACCTCATGAATACTTCGCGGGGCCGCGCTCCATCGGCCGGGCCCACCACGCCGCGCACTTCCATCGTCTCGATGAGGCGCGAGGCGCGGTTGTAGCCTACTTTAAACCGACGTTGCAAGAAGCTTGCACTGGCGTGACCTTGCTCGCGTACGAGCTCGACGGCCTTGTCGTAGAGTTCGTCCTCTCCATCCTCATTCTCGTCTTCATTCAATTCAGAGTCTTCGTCTTCGAGAATTTCATCTCGATAAACGGGCTTACCCTGAGCCTTCAAGAACCCAGTGATTTTTTCGATCTCATCGTCAGACAGATAGGCGCCGTGTAGCCTCAGGAGGCTTGAGACTCCGGGCGGAATGAACAGCATGTCCCCTTGGCCCAGGAGTCGCTCTGCACCCATTCGATCCAGAATGGTTTTAGAGTCGATGTAGCTGGCCAGTTGAAAAGAAGCGCGTGAGGGGAGGTTTGCTTTGATCAGGCCCGTGACGACATCCGTCGAGGGACGCTGGGTTGCAACGACCAAGTGGATGCCTGCAGCTCGGGCTTTTTGTGCAATGCGAGCAATCGAAACCTCCACCTCTTTCTTGGCAATCATCATGAGGTCGGCAAGTTCGTCGATGATCACGACGACATAGGGCAGTTTTCCAATGCGAGGATTTCCTTCTTCATCGGTTTCAAAGGCGGCCATCCAGTCCCCACCCGACATTCCCTTGAAGGTTCCTTGTTCTTCACCTTGATTCTGTTCGTCGATGAGGAGATCCCGGACGACCTCAGCACCCATTTGCTGAACCTTATCGTTGTAACTGGCAAGGTTCTTGGCTCCCAACATCGCAAGAATTCTGTATCTTCTCTCCATTTCACGCACAGCCCATTTCAGCGCTGTGCTTGCGTTGCGGGGGTCATCGACGACCGGAAGTAACAGGTGCGGAATGTCTTGATACGCGCTGAACTCGATGAACTTAGGGTCGATCAGGATCAAGCGGAGTTCGTCGGGAGTAAAGCGGTAGAGCAGAGAGTTGATCAGCCCATTCATGAACACTGACTTTCCGGACCCGGTCTGGCCTGCCACCAGCAGGTGGGGCATTCGTGCCAGGTCAGAAAAGACGGCTTGTCCGCCGATGTCTTTTCCCATGACCACCGGAATCAGGTGCTTGCTGCCTGAGAATTCATCGTGGCCGATGAATTCTCTCAAAAAAACAGCTTCGCGGCGATCACTCGGAATTTCGATCCCGACCACCGATTTTCCAGGAATCGGAGCAAGAATTCGAACGCTTTGGGCTGAAAGTGCCATCGACAAGTCATCTGCCATATTGGCGATTCTCGAGAGCTTGATGCCTGAGGCAGGTTTGAATTCGTAAAGAGTCACCACGGGGCCCGGACGCACAGCAGTGATTTCACCCTCGATTCCAAGATCTAAGAACTTTTGAGTGAGCTTTTCTGAGTTCCGGAGCAGTTGATCGCGATTGACCTCGGCCTTGTCTTCTGGAGGTTTGCGCAAGAATTCGATCGAAGGCAGTCTCCAGTTGCCCTGCTTGCGTGGGCGAGAGACTCGAGTGCGTTTTTGAGAGGTTGCTCCGCTGATTTCTGGCCCTTGGGGCATCTGTGCTTGAGCTGCGCCCGTTGAGGTTTCGTCGTGTGGGAGGATCTCAGGGGCAGAGGCAGAAGGAGCCGCGTCTGTTGAAATTTGCTCCAAGATATTGGGGGCATCCGAGTGTACTAGCTGTATGGGCGCCGGTTCGAGCACATCCGATCTGGCGGGTACTGAGCTGCCCTCAAGTTCGATCACCGGTACACCTTTGAGTTCCAGCTGGGTTTCTTGTGATTTCTCAACACGAGCTTCTTTTAAGTCGGCTAAGCTGGCCAGTTTTTCGCGCGTTTGCTCCACTGCTACCGTAAGGAGCTGACTGATGGCGCTGCTCACTGAATGTGCCAAGCGCATCAAAGCAAGGCCAACGAGATAGGCAAGCCAAGTGACGAGTACTTTTGAAAGCCTCCAGCCCCAGTGCCAACTCCAAGAAAGGATGCGGGCGCCGACCTTGGCCACGCTCACTGGAGTGCTCCAAGCAAGCGCTAGGCAGAACAAAAGAAGTGAAACGATCGATGCACCTAAAGAGTGAAACTGGCTCACGAGCAGATTGGAGAGCCATTCTCCAAAGAGTCCACCTGTGAGTAGGAGAGACCCAGCGTACGGCCAGTATTTCCACTGAAGACTCAAAAAGACAGTGAGAGAGACTACTGCAAGCGTCATCCCTCCCAGGGTCGCAATGACCCGAACCATTCCTTCACGCTTGTACACCGAGGTCGAAATGAAGCCGATGGCTGCCGGTAATAGAAAAGACCCCATTCCAAAACACTGAATGAAGAGTGAGGCCAGATAGGCTCCTACTTTTCCGCATGCGTTTTGAATCGGATTCAGTGAGCTTGAAAAAAAGCCAGGATCTTGGGGAGCATAGGTGGCTAGAGCGCAGAGGCTAAAGAGAGCGAGTGCAAACAATGCCACACTTCCGAGCTCGGCTTTGAGTTCCTTGGGTCGAGAGACTTTTACGAGAGATGCCATGCTCAAAATGGTAAACTTTCTGCGGCGCGATGCCTACTTAGAAGCGCCCGTTGCTGCAACGGCGTCAATCTGTTGACCCCAGGCTCGAGCTGAAAGAAGACTAGGTTCGTGATGTCTAGAGTGGCAAGTTCGCGTTTTTCTGGTTGGGTACTAGCGTACGACTTAGGTGGCACTAAAGTGCATGCCGGGATTGTTGATGCACGCGGAAAAGTAGTGGCTGAAAAACGCGTGCTGGTTGATTTCTCAGCGGGCAGTCGCGCAGTGATCAAACAGTGGATCGCTGTCGGACAGGAGCTGCTCGAGAGCAATCCCTCCTTAGCAAAAAAGATCTCTCGAGTGGGCGTGGCCAGTGCAGGGCCGCTGGATCCAGTGCGCGGGGATTTGCTGGATCCGACGAATTTTGGGGGCTGGGGTAAGGTGCCGTTGGTGAGACTCCTTTCTCGTGGGCTCGATCGGCGGGCAGTGCTCGAAAATGACGCGGCCGCTGCCATTCTGGCGGAGCATTGGGTAGGATCCGCACGCAAACATGAAGATGCCATGATCATGACGCTGGGAACCGGGCTTGGAACTGGGATTTTGGTCCAGGGCAGGCTCATGAGGGCTGGCCAAAACATGCACACCGAAGGGGGGCATGTGATCATTCGCGCCGGAGATGACTCGGCAAGATGTGGCTGTGGAAATCTAGGTTGCGCAGAAGCCTATCTTTCAGGGCGTGGGTTTGAGCGTAGAGCAGAAGCCCGACTGGGTTCAAGTGCCGGGAGCGCAGCAGAGATTGCCGAAAAGGCGCGCGCAGGAGATTCAGACTGCCGGGCGCTTTTTGCGGAATATTCAGATCTTCTGGCAACTACAATTCATAATTTCGTGGTTCTGTATGCACCTCGAACAGTCATCCTTGCCGGAAGTTTTGCTCAGGCTTCAGATTTGTTTCTTGAGCAAGCCAAAATCCGGCTCGAACAACTATTGATGAGGCGCCGCCACGGAGTCGATTTTCTTCCTCAACTCGTTGTTTCTCGGCTGAAGAACAGATCAGGTCTCTTGGGCGG
>JBKCVM010000080.1:0-22593 GCA_046317855.1 Oligoflexia bacterium | reverse complement strand
AGCATGATGAGAGTGCTGATGAGAGTGCTGATGAGAGTGCTGCTGATTGCCTCTGTCTCTGTCACGACCGCGGTCCCGGTCCCGCCCGCGATTTCCTCGGTGGTCCCGGTGGTCGCGGTGCTCGCGCTGGTCCCCGCGCGCTGTTTCAGACCGAGCCTCCAGACGATCCGTCTGAACAGAGCCTCCGCCCTCTTCGGCCATGAACTCACTTGCATCGACCGGCGCATCGACAGACATCTGCCCTGAGGCAAGAGCCTGCGACTGGCGCTGGGCATCTAGACGAGCACGAACTGCCTCCCGTTCGGCCTGTCGCTCTTTTTCACGTTGATCCCGCTCGCGCTGCCGCTCGGCCATGCGCTCAGCACGCCGCTCACGCTCACCTTGCTTGCCTACGCGGTCCTTGGCCTTAGCGCCCGGAACACGGTCGGCAATGACTTCGAACTGCTCCAGATGGAAATCACCCATGGCCTGCAGAAAAATCGGCTTACGATATCGACGTTCCAGCTGGTCAAGCGTCTCGCGCTCATCCAGTGCCAGCAGGTCGATCACTTCAGTGTGCGCTTGAACCAGGATCTTACGAACATCGCGATCAATTCCGTCGCGCTCCACGTCACGAAGAACTTCGTAAGCCACCGTCTGTCGGCTCTTGACGAAACCCTTGCCCTCGCAATGTGAGCAGGACTCACAGAGCATACGGACCATGGTGTCTCGCGTACGCTTGCGTGTCATTTCGATGAGCCCCAGGTCCGAGATCTTTTGGATCGTTGGCCTTGCGCGGTCCTTCTTGAGCGCCTCTTCGAGCGCACGGTAGACGCGCTGCTTGCTCTCCTCGCGATCCATATCGATCAGGTCGAGAATGATGATTCCGCCACAATTACGAAGCCTCAACTGATAGGCAATCTCTTGAACGGCTTCGAGGTTCGTTTTGACGATCGTGTCCTCGAGGTTCTTCTTTCCAACGAACCTTCCGGTATTCACGTCGATTGCAACGAGGGCCTCGGCCTGATCGATGACAATATAGCCACCCGACTTGAGCCAGACCTTGCGATCCAATGCCCGTGAAAGCTCAGAAGAAATATTGAACTGGTCAAAAATGGGCATATCGCCCTGGTAGAGCTCTACCTTCTGGCGCAGCGAGGGCATGAAATGCGCCACAAAACGCTGGATGTCGTTGTACTGAAATCGAGAGTCCACGACGATGCGGTCAATTTCTTCATTGACCCAGTCGCGGATCGCCCGAAGCACCGCGTTCAAGTCTTCGTACACCAGGGCAGGCGCCGAAACATTGCGGGTCTTTTCTTGGATCTCTTCCCAAAGACGGGAGAGGTAGTCCATATCCTGCTTGAGGCGACGCTCGGACTGCTGCTTTCCGCTGGCAGTGCGAACAATAAACCCAAGCCCGGCTGGGCGATTGCGCTCAACAAAATCTCGAAGCTTGCGGCGTTCGTCATCGCGCTCGATGCGCTTTGAAACACCCACATGGTCGATCGTGGGCATGCACACCAGGTGACGGCCCGGCAGGCTGATGTGGCAAGTGAGCCTTGCGCCCTTGGTGGCAATGGGATCCTTGGCTACCTGAACGAGAACCTCCTGGCCTTCCTTGAGAAGGTCCTGGATGTTGACTTGCCCGCGACCACCGGTCTGCGAGGTTCGTCCAGAATCCCGGCCGCCCTTGCCACGAATTCGACGGAACTTATCGCGATTTTCTCGAAACTCAGGCCGAGAACCACCCCGACTCCCACCTTGTGCTGCTTGCCCGGACTGGGAGCCCGACCCCACATTTCCACCCTGAAAAGAGCGGCCTGACTGAGACTGAACCGGTGCGGTCGGTCTTGCTGACTCTTCTGCTTCAGAGTTTTGAGCCCCACCTGCGCCAAGCTCAGCACGATCAGAGTCTACAAACCCTGAATCTTCGATCTGTTCATGAAAGACTTCGGATCCGGGTTGTCCGGCAGCCCCTGCAGGCGACTGCGACTGGCCCGGGGCTCGATCACGGTTCTGGTCGCGATCGCGACCTCTGCGCCGATTGCGGCCTCCCCGCCTTCCCCGACGCTGACGCTTTCCGCTGTCTGGCGCGCCGCTTACTGAGGCTGCCTCTGGAGCCACTGTTCCGGCCGGTGCAGACTCTCCGCCATCGCCTTCGTCCCCTTCTGAGCCCTCGGCTCCCATAGCCACCGGATCGTCGTCCCGGTCACTCTCTGGGCCTGTGGAACTCTGGGTATCCTCGATGTCTTCTTGAAGGTCTTCTTGAAGATCTTCTTGAAAGTCCTCTTCAAAGTCCTCTCGAGGTTGAGGGTCTGAGTTAAGCTCTGGAGCACTCCCGGAGCTGTCGCCCGAGGGCCTGAGATCCTGAGGAAACTCCTCATGAGACCCTGTGGCTCCAGTCTCGCCTCCAGAAAGGTCTTCCGAGCCTTCTCCAGAACCCGCTTCTAAGGACTCACCGCCTTCGGTCGAAGAACTGCCTTCTTCAGCCTCCCAAATCTCAGAATGCTGGTAGACATCGTCCACGTACAAAAACGCAGCCTTTTCTAGGCCGATATCTACGAATGCTGCCTGCATTCCTGGAAGGACGCGGGTCACGCGGCCTTTGTAAATGTTTCCTACGATTCCCTTACCCGAGGCCCGCTCAACGAGGATCTCCTGGATCTCACCATTTTCCAGAAGCGCAATGCGCGTTTCAGGAAGCGAGGCATTAATAATCAATTCTGTAGACATGCGTTTCCCCTTACCAAGTAAGGACAACTACAGGCACGCAGACGCTATTGGGATTACAGGGAATCGGAGAATTCAAATTCAATGCTTGAGTATCGTGATCTTGAATCATCCAGATCCCCACTCCTGCCAGAAGCCCAAGCGCCGCTCCGTAACCTAAGTTAACGAGATGCGAACCAGGCTGTGCATAAAATGGCAGGGTCGAGGCCCCCAAAACCAATCCCACCGCTCCCGCGGTGCCTAAAGTTTCCTTAAAACTGAGTTGTTCACCGGATTCAACCCCGGTCTTACTACCCGTGGCGGCCCGCGCTTCGCGAACTTTCGGGAAACCCATTCCCGAAACGACCACCATCCAAAAAATCACTCCAACAAGATTTAAAAGTTTAATGTTTGTCTTCACTGGCTCTGCTCGCTGGCTCCGCCAGGGCTGCCGGAAGAAATCCTGCGTTTTGTTTCCGCTGCTTTCTCTCCGCTGATTTTTTTTCGATACTTCACTAGTGTCTCGAAAACCGGAGGCACTCACAATCGGAAGTTTTTGCCGGACCTTCCTTTTTTACCGGCTTAGGGGTAACGAATCAGGAGCCGCAATACAAGGGAAATCTTGGAGAAATGGCTGCCCCCATGCCTGAGTCATCTCTTTGGAAACAATTTGAGCTTCAAGTCAGCCTGCTGCTTGAGCAGAACCGCAAGGCGGCCACACCGACGGCCTTACCTCGAAGTTCTCGCAAAAGTTTACAAAAGCCAACCAAACCTCAGCCCCTCGCGGCTCGAATCGACCACACCCTCCTGAAGCCCGAGGCAACCCGCGATGAGATCCTCGCCCTTTGCACACAGGCTATCCAGCATGGATTTGCGACAGTCTGTGTTCAAAGCAGTTGGCTTCCCGAGGTGGTGCAAGCCCTCAAAGGCAAAACAAAAGTAAAGCCGATCGCAGTGATTGGATTTCCGCACGGAGCATCGCTCACTGAAGCCAAAGCAGCTGAAACAAAACTGGCCGTTCGCGCGGGCGCGCGGGAAATCGACATGGTCATTGCAATTGGAAAGCTCAAGTCTCGTGAGTTTTCATATGTCCTGAACGACATCCGCGCGGTGGTCAAAGCAGCTCATTCGGTGCCCGTCAAAGTGATTTTAGAGACTTCGCTGCTCACGGATGCAGAGAAAGTGGCAGGCGCAGTGCTTGCCCAATTGGCTGGGGCAGCTTTTGTTAAAACGAGCACGGGGTTTTCTGGAGGCGGAGCAACTCCTGACGACATTCGACTCCTGCGCGCAGTCTGCTCACCCAAGGTGAAGATTAAGGCCTCTGGCGGAATCCGGACACGCGAGATCGCAGAAGCTCTGATTGCGGCTGGCGCAGACCGACTGGGAGCCTCAAGCAGCGTGGCTCTTCTTCAATCCATTACCACCCAGACCGCAGGAGACTACTGAGATGCACACTGCTTTAAAGCCTCTTTTTGGAAAGCCTCTTTTTGACCGTGTGATCTGGGTTGTGCTGGATGGTGTCGGAGCAGGAGAACTCCCCGATGCTGCCTCATTTGGAGACACAGGGTCGGACTCACTCGGAAACCTGGGGCGCGCGTTTCTGGCAAGAGCAGGGAGAGAACTTCAACTCCCCCATCTCGCAAAAATGGGGCTCGGAAACCTCACTCCCATCCAAGGCGTTGCTCCTTGCGCGCCCGGCCAGGGCCACGGTGCGTACGGAAAGGCCCAAGAGCGCTCCCTCGGAAAGGATACAACTTCAGGCCATTGGGAAATGGCCGGACTCGTCGTGTCCAAGGCTTTTGCCGTTTACCCGAACGGTTTTTCGAATGAGTCGATCGAACACTGGTGCCGCGAAAACAATCTCCCCGGAGTCCTCGGAAACAAAACCGCAAGCGGAACCGAAATCATCGATGAACTGGGCCTTGAACACATGCGCACCGGAAAGCCGATCCTCTACACCAGCGCGGACAGCGTCTGGCAAGTAGCGGCTCACGAGGAGTCCTTTGGGCTTGAGCGCCTCTACAAAGTCTGCCAATCCGCCCGTAAGCTCTGCGACGATCTACAAATCGGTCGAGTCATTGCGCGGCCTTTTGTCGGAAATCCAGAAAAAGGAATCCCTTTTAAGCGCACCTATAACCGAAAAGATTATGCACAACTCCCCGGTCAGCAGACGCTTTTGGATCTCCTGGCAAGCAGAAACATCCACACTCTGGGAATCGGTAAAATCTCGAACATCTTTGCAGGCCAAGGGATCCCAGAAAACATCGACACCCAGGGAAATACCGACGGAATTCGAGTCCTCATTGAGCAGATCAAAACCAGGCGCCAACCCGGCCAGCTCTTGTTCTGCAATCTCATCGACTTTGACATGCTCTACGGTCACCGCCGCGACGTGAAGGGCTACGGCGAAGCGCTCGAAGAATTCGACAGGGCACTCCCAGCGATTTTTTCAGCTCTGGGACCAAAAGATCTTTTAATCCTCGCATCCGATCACGGAAACGACCCCACCTACCGGGGCACTGACCACACGCGTGAATACATTCCTGTTCTTGCCTACAGTCCGGCCACTCCTTTGATCCCAGTACCTCAGGGTGCAATCCCTCTGGGCATTCGCTCAGGGTTTGCCGATGTCGGCGCCACTGTTTTCCATGCCCTCACAGGTGAGACCGTTCCACAGGGGATGAACCTTGAGGGAAAATCCTTTTTGCCGGAAATGGGGTTTCCATCCCGTTCTGCGGAGGTCCCATGAACTTCAATCCGGTCACTCTGATCGAAAAAAAACGTGATGGGCAAGAGCTCTCGTCAGCAGAAATTTACAGCTTCATCGAAGGCGTCACTTCAGGACAAATCGAAGACTATCAGACCACCGCCTTTTTAATGGCCACCTATTTTCAGGGCATGACCCCTGAAGAGACGGTCGCACTCACCCGAGCCATGCTGGAGAGCGGAAAAAAAGTCGATCTCTCCTCCCTTCCCGGAGTAAAAGTCGACAAACACTCTACGGGTGGCGTCGGAGATAAAGTCTCGCTGATCCTGGCTCCGCTGGCGGCAGCCTGTGGACTCACTGTCCCCATGATGGCGGGCCGCGGACTCGGACACAGCGGAGGCACTCTGGACAAGCTGGAGTCCATCCCAGGATTTAAGGTCAGACTTGAACAGTCCCAGGCGCTTAAAATCCTCGCCCAAGTAGGCTGCGTGATCATCGGCCAAACTGATGAAATCGCACCTGCGGACAAAAAACTTTATTCACTCAGGGATGTCACCGGCACGGTACCTTGCGTTCCACTCATCTGCGGATCGATTCTTTCTAAAAAGCTAGCCGAGGGCACGGATGCGCTGGTGCTCGATGTCAAGGTAGGCTCGGGCGCCTTCATGAAAACCCTAGGCGAGGCACGCAACCTTTCAAAGAGCCTCATTGCAGTGGCCAAAAAACTAGGGCTCCCCGCCCGCGCCCTGATCACGGACATGAACCAACCCCTCGGGTACGCTGTCGGCAACGCCACCGAAGTGATCGAATGCGTCGAAGTCCTGCGCAACAGGAAGCCTGCAGGAGCACCGGGACTTTCGTCAGCCGACCTACGTGAGCTCACCCTTCAGACGTGTGCACACATGCTGCTTCTCGGCAAAAAATCCAAATCCCTTCAAGATGCTCGCAAAATTGCGCTAGCAAAGCTTCAGGATGGATCGGCATGGCAAAAATTTAGAGAGATGGTTGGCGCTCAGGGCGGATCACTCGAATGGATCGACCGGATCGAAACCCAGGGTGGAGCAAGTGGTCTGGCGCAGGTGCGCCTCGAATGGACTGCTCGCAAGCGCGGCTACATCCGCTCGATGGACACTGAAAAACTGGGCAAGATCCTGGTTGAGCTAGGCGGCGGCCGAAAGAAGGCCTCCGACTCAGTCGATCCCAGCGTGGGCTACTGGCTTCATTCAAAACTGGGCGACAAAGTGAATCCTAAGGATATCCTAGCTACGGTTTTTGCCTCCCCCAGCCTAACCCATGCAGCTCTCTCTGCGCTCGAAGCGGACTTTCTGTCTGCCATAGAGATTTCGTCAACCCGGGGCAAGGTGCCCCCACTCATTCATGCCAGGGTGACCTAACGATGGCTCAGCAAACTAGCACCCTGTACCCTCGGATCTTGGACGCAGTACGGGCCATTCAGTCCCGAACCCAGATCAAGCCCCAAGTTGGAATCATTTTAGGCTCTGGTCTCGGCGCAATCGCGGAAGCGGTCGAAGACGGCGTTCACATTTCTTATGGAGAAATCCCTCACTTCTATGCCACCAGCATCGAAGGACACTCTGGCCTGATGACTTTGGGCACCGTTCGAGGAGTGCCGGTGGTTTTTTTACTGGGCCGATTTCACCGCTACGAAGGCTACCCCATGGACGAAGTCGTGTTTCCGACTCGAGTCATCTGCGCTCTCGGGATTCACACGATGATCTTGACCAACGCATCAGGCGGAGTGAACACCCGTTACCGGCCGGGAGACCTCATGCTCATCGAAGATCATATTAACCTCATGGGCGACAACCCTCTCATGGGTCCAAACATCGCTGAACTCGGACCTCGATTTCCTGATTTGACTGAGGCCTACAGCAGGATCTGCATCGAAAGCCTCGAGCATACCGCTCGAGAACATGAAATCCCCCTGACCCGAGGAATCTATGCTGGGGTGCTTGGACCCACTTACGAAACCCCCGCAGAAGTACGAATGCTCAGAACTCTAGGAGCCGACGCAGTAGGGATGTCCACGATCCCTGAAGCCATCGCAGCCAACCACTTGGGTGTCCGCGTAGCGGGGATCAGCAGCATCACAAATCTTGCGGCCGGACTCTCAGGCCGAAAACTCACTCACCAAGAAGTGATCGAGAACGCTAAACTTGGGGCTGGCAAACTGGAAAAGCTTCTGCAAAATGCCATTCCCCGGCTTGCCAACATTCATGCTGGACCCGAGACAGGAGCCTCGTCGTGAAAAAAACAACCCCCATGGATACCCCAACTCTCGCACTTTTCGAGGCGGCCAAGCAGGCCCGTGATCGCTCCTACAGCCCCTACAGCGGCCACAAAGTGGGAGCAGCCATTCGAACCCACGAGGGAAAGATCTTTACAGGCTGCAACATCGAGAACTCTTCTTATGGCGGCACCGTCTGCGCCGAGCGGGTAGCCATCCAAAAAGCCGTAAGTGAAGGCCATACCCAAATCCTGGAGGTCATGGTCGTCACTGAGTCCAATCCGCCTTGGCCGCCCTGCGGAATCTGCCGTCAAGTCATCGCAGAGTTTGCCCCCCCTCTGGGCTCTGATTCAGCACAGGTCCGAATCCATACAGCCAGCACCTCAGGTCAGCATGAGAGCTTTGATTTTGAGGAGCTCATGCCCCGAGC
Source organism: Oligoflexia bacterium (assembly GCA_046317855.1). Classification (GTDB taxonomy): domain Bacteria; phylum Bdellovibrionota; class UBA1018; order UBA1018; family UBA1018; genus CAIOHW01. The sequence goes on along the minus strand of JBKCVM010000080.1, from coordinate 14,517 downwards.
CTTCACCCCCAGTCATCTACTCAAGTGAAGACGCTTCCTCCTCAAAAAGAGTTCTGGATCAAGAATGCCTGGGTCGTCACCCAGGATTCACGCCGCAAGGTACTGAGGGGCCATGTCCATGTTCAGAGAGGCCGAATCACTGCGGTCACTTCGTCGTTCCCCTCAAAGATCCAAAAAACAACACAAGTCATCGACGCTGCAGGCGCAGCCCTGATTCCGGGACTCATTCAGAGCCATGTTCACCTCTGTCAGACTCTGTTTAGAAATTTAGCTGATGATCTAGAGTTGCTCGATTGGCTCTCCAAGCGCATCTGGGTCTTTGAAGCTGCCCACACTGCAAAAACCCTACGCACGAGCGCCGAGCTTGGAATCCATGAGCTCCTTTCATCGGGCACCACCTGCGTGCTCGACATGGGCACGGTCAGACATACGAGTTCGATTTTAGAGGCAGTGCGGGATTCTGGAATCCGCGCAAGCGTGGGCAAATGCCTCATGGACCATCCGGAGACCACGCCCCAGTCGCTTCGTGAGAACACTCGTGATGCCCTTGCTGAGGCACGCGCGCTGTACTCCGCGTGGAATGGGACTCAGGACGACCGCATTCGAATTTCTTACGCTCCAAGATTCGTTATTTCTTGCACCGAGACCCTTCTCACCGAGGTAGCCAAGCTGGCACGAGAGCAAAAAGCCCTTATTCACACCCATGCAAGCGAAAACCTCAAAGAGATACAGCTCGTCAAGAAACTCGTAGGCTGTGAAAACGTGGAGTATCTTCACCAGCTCGGACTGACTTCACCGAGGCTCGTGCTAGCTCATTGTATTTGGCTCAAACCCCATGAAATGCGGATCTTGAGCCGCACCGGAACCCACGTTGCGCACTGCCCTTCGTCTAACCTCAAGCTAGCCTCCGGGATTGCACGTGTGCCCGAGATGCTCGAGCGCGGCATCAATGTCGGCCTGGGCGCTGATGGCGCCCCGTGCAGTAATCGTCTCAACGCCTTTGACGAGATGCGCCTTGCAGCGCTGATTCAAAAACCAGGAAACGGACCTCGCTCGATGCCAGCGCGCATTGCACTGGACATGGCCACTCGAAACGGAGCCAAAGCTCTGGGATGGTGGGAAGAGATCGGCTCGATCGAAATCGGAAAGCGTGCAGATCTTGCACTCGTGGACCTCTGCACGCCTGAGAACTTTTCACCCGTTGACTCGGTCCAAAAGAAGGATCAGCCTGATGCAGTGATTTCTTCGTTGGTCTACGCCACTCAAGCGCAACACGTGAAGTACACTTGGGTAGATGGACGCCTCCTCTATTCGAGCGGCCGAGTCCACACGCTCTCGAAAACGCGGCTCATTCAGCAGGCCAGAGCTGCTCAAAAAACCCTTCTCAAGGCGGCCAAAAAGTGAGCGACCTCACCCCATGGGTTCAAAAAGCCCGTTATTCTGACCTGTTCTTTAGGCTCTTGGATCCTGCCTTCTTGGTAGATCCTAAGACCCAACAGGTCTTGGATGCTAACGACTCGGCCGAGCATGCGCTTGGCATTGCTAAAGAAGAGCTTTTAAACTCTCCACTCTCAGACTGGGTTCGATCAGACGAGCTCGAATCGTTTGCAAAACAGCTCCGAATCGCCATGCGCCGCTATCATGCGCGCGATGCTGAATTTCACCTCTCGACTGAGCGCAAGGGTAATGATTTTAGGCTCTATCGCTGCGCACTTTGCCAACTCCAAACCCCCGACGGAGAAATCATCGTTCAGATCGTAGCCTCAGACATCACCGAGGAACGCCACGCCCAGGAGCAAAACCAGAAATACACTGAAGAACTCAAGCTCTTGAACGCTCGCCTAGAGGCTCTTTCAACGACTGATGAACTCACTCAGATCTCAAACTTTAGGTATTTTAAAGAACGACTGGCTGACGAGCACCAACGCGCAGCCCGCTACCATCGCTCTTACTCCATCCTTTTCTTCGATATCGACCACTTCAAACAGTACAATGACCGGAACGGACACCCCGCCGGAGATGAAGCACTGCGTGAGTTTGCGAAACTCCTCAAGAATCAGTCCCGCGAGACGGATCTCGTGGCCCGCTACGGGGGTGAAGAATTCGTGGTGCTTGCCTCTGAAACCCCCCATTCTGGCTGCATGACTTTTGCTGAACGTGTCCGTACTGCGGTGGCCTCACACCCCTTTGCCCATGCCGCCCACCAGCCCCTGGGCCTAGTTTCAGTCAGTGTCGGGGTGGCAAGCTTTCCGGACCACGGGGCTACCCCTGAGGCCGTACTCAAGGCTGCCGACGAAGCGGTCTACGCTTCAAAAAAAGCAGGAAGAAACCGTGTGACTTCGGCACCCTGATGGTTGACAGCACAAACGGCCTAGGGCAAGTTACCCCACCTATGTACGCAGTCATTGAAACCGGTGGTAAGCAGTACCGTGTCGCGCCCGGAGACCTTCTTGAGGTCGAAAAGCTTTCGGGTGACGTGGGAACCAAGATCAAGTTTGAACAAGTGCTTTTTGCGAGCAAGGGCGCTGCTGATAGCGCGCAGATCTGGCTCGGAAAGCCCTACCTGAGCGGCGCAACTGTTGAAGCAGAAGTCGTTGGCCAGGGCCGCGGAGAAAAGGTGCTCATCATCAAAATGAAGCGCCGCAAGCAGTACCGCCGGACCCAGGGCCATCGCCAAAACCTCACTCAGCTCGTAGTGACCCAGGTCTCCAACGGAACTGGTGAGAAGGCCGAGCTCTCGGCTGCCGACAAGGCCGCTTGGATCAATAAATTTCAGACCAACCTCACTCCCAAGGGACCAGCCCGCACGGCAAAGACCCTGGGTTCACGCAAACGCCTGGCTGCAGCCGCTGGCAAAAAAGCTGCCGCTCCCGCAAAGGCTACTGCATCTAAGAAGGCAGGTAAGTAAGTCATGGCACATAAAAAAGCCGGTGGTAGCTCCAAAAACGGACGTGACAGTAACCCAAAGATGCGCGGCGTGAAGCGCTACGGCGGTCAATTGGTGAAGGCAGGAGAGATCCTCGTTCGCCAGACTGGCACGCAGTTCCATGCTGGTCGTAACGTGGGCCTCGGACGTGATTTCACGCTCTACGCGCTGGTAGCCGGAACGGTGAAGTTCGAGCGCTATGACAAGACACGTAAACAGATTTCGATCTATCCGGCAGCCTGATCGAGCGAGTCTGTTTCGACTTTTGATTTCGTAGTTCGCCCTAGTTCTTAAAAGAGCCAGCTCAAAAAGCTGGCTCTTTGCACTTTCCTGGTACTTTTCGGTCACCTTTAGAGCATCGGCCCCTTTTATGAGATTCATCGACGAAGCCAAAATCAAGATTTCTGCCGGCCGAGGTGGGCCAGGATCAGTGAGTTTTCGTCGTGAGACTTTTATTCCTCGAGGCGGGCCCGATGGCGGTGAAGGCGGTGCCGGCGGTGACGTCATTTTTCAAGCCACTGTCCAGCTGAGCACTCTTCAAGACTTTCGTCTTAAGCGTGAATACCGCGCAGAAAACGGCGAGCACGGGAGCGGATCCAACAAGGCTGGGCGTGATGGCCAAGACATCACACTCCGGGTCCCCGTGGGCACGATTGTGCGTGATGAGCTCTCAGGCGAAGTACTGATCGAGTTCGAAACCGACGGTCAAACCTGGGTGGCCTGCAAGGGCGGCCGAGGCGGAAAAGGCAATGCACACTTTGTCTCTTCTACCTTTCAGGCACCCAAGTTTGCGCAGCCGGGTGAAGAAGGTGAATTCAAGGAGATCAGGCTCGAACTCAAGCTTCTGGCCGATGCGGCGATCATCGGATTTCCGAACGCCGGCAAGTCAACACTCATCTCGCACATCAGTGCTGCTCGTCCCAAAATTGCCGACTACGCCTTCACAACGCTCGTACCTAACCTCGGCGTGGTTTCTGTGGACGAGTATCAGACTTTTGTTGTGGCGGACATTCCGGGTCTCATCGAAGGAGCCCACCGCGGAGCGGGGCTGGGTCACCGCTTTCTTAAGCATATTGAACGTACTCGAGTCTTCATTCATTTGGTGGACGGAACTCAGCTCCTCGAGGATGTGACCCAGCCTGGAGACGAGAGCTTTGATCAAGGCATTGAGAGGGTCGTCGAGCGCTACAAAACGATTCGAAATGAACTGGGCCTCTTCAACGAAGCACTGCTTCACAAGCCTGAGATCGTGGCCATCAATAAGCTTGATTTGTTTGAGAGTGACCCCCAGATCATTGAGCGCGCACGCAAGGCGCTGCGAGATCGCCTAGCCGAGATTCGCGGCACACACCCCGAAGGTGACGAACCCTATCTGCTTTCGGGCGTGAGTGGACACGGAATCCGTGAGCTTGTCGCCGCCGTCTTTAAGTATGTGGAGGCCGGATGGAAAGAAGAAGAACGCCGCGCGCAGGGAACCCCGGCCGTCAGACTTCCTGACGACGAGGGGTTGCAGTGATCGCGATTTTTGGGGGTACCTTTGACCCCCCTCACTTGGGTCACACTGAGGCCATCAACGGACTTTTTGATGAGCCAGGATTTGAGCGAGTCTGGATTTTGCCGTCGGGTAGGCCAGGCACCAAGACACCCTTCCTGAGAGGCCAGGAGCGCCTGAAACTTGCCCACATCGCATTTTCGGAACCCAGCGTTGGACCCCAGGTTGAAGTCCTAGACACGGAAGTCAGGTGGGCCGAAGATCATCCGGGTGAGGTTTCAACAACTTGGAAAACGCTCCCGCTTTTAGAGCGGATGGCGCAGGGTGAGCCGTTGGCCTGGGTGATTGGCACCGACCAGCTGCCACAACTTCACCGCTGGGATCGCTTTCCGGATGTCCTGGGGCGGGTCAACTGGGTCGTTCTAGAGCGGGCTGGAGAGCCCAGCGGCGATGCAACTCTTTCTGAGTGGCAGGCCTCTAGCCTCATTAGACCGGACTCCTCCATTCGGAGCCGCCAAGGCCGCACAGGTTTCAGGATTCACGTTCCCGGGAGCTTAAAAGGAACATCCAAAAACTGGCTTCTCCCAGTGGCAACCCCGGCCAGGGCAGTGAGCTCAACGGCGATTCGCCAAGCTTTTGCCCATACCGGCCGGGCACCTGAGGGCACGCTTGCCCCAGAACTCGAGGCGTATTTGAAGCTTCATGGCCTGTATGGTAGCGCGTAACAAAAGAAAGCCACAAAAATGAAAACTGAACTCAAGCTAATCGAATCCAAAGCCCGCGCGCTGGAGTGCGCCCGAGCAGCCATCGACAAGAAGGCTGAAAACCTGCGCGTCCTCGACCTTACCAAACTTTCGGGTTTCACCGATTACTTTGTGGTCTGCAGCGGAATGTCCGACCGACAAGTGCAGAGCATCGCCGACTCGGTCGAAAAACACCTCAAAGCACAAGGCGCAAGACCCCGCGCGTTCGAAGGTTATGGCGACGGCCGCTGGGTGCTGATGGACTACGGCGACGTGGTCGTTCACGTTTTTCAAGACGCCTTGCGCGAGTACTATGACATCGAAGGTCTCTGGGCGGACGCTCCCCGCGTGGCCATTCCTTCAGAGTTTTACGGACCGGCTGCCAGCCGCGCTAACTAAAGGTCTAAGCACGCCATGCTCAAGGTGCAGGCCCTGGCCTTTGGAAAACTCAGAGGTCCTGGCCTGAGAGAGGCGGCTGACCATTACCTCAAGCTCTCACAGAAATTCGTCCAGCTGAGTGAGCGCGAGCTCAAACCGCTGGCTGTTCACGACAAGAACCCTACCACCCGGCAAGCCATTCAAGAAAAAGAACAGAGGATTTTGGAGCAGGAGCTTGCTCCGCGCTCTTGCCTTTTTTTACTCGACGAAGGCGGGCGTGCCCTATCTACCGAGGGCTGGGCCAAGCTCTTGAGAGATCTTTCGCGACAAAGTCTCTCAGTGGTTCATTTTGCGCTTGGAAGCTCGCTTGGTTTCTCAAGCACGCTCAAAAAAAAGGCGCGCGGCATACTCTCGCTGGGCCCCCAGACCCTTCCGCATGAGCTTGCGCGAGTGGTGCTCTACGAACAGATTTTCAGGGCGACATCGCTCAACGCGGGACATCCCTACCATGTCGAAGGCTAGAGCATGGCTTTGCGGCCTGCTCTTTGCCGCACAAGAATCGGCGATGGCAGCTGAGGTCAGCGCGGGCGAAGTCCCAGAAATATCAGTCACTGGAAGCCGCGTCGCCTTCCGCACTCACGCGCCTGCAAGCTCTGCGCTGAGCGTCATCAGCCGAGATGAAATCGAGCGAGCTGGGGTAGCCACTGCGGCTGAACTCTTGCGGCAAATACCGGGTGCCACGGTGACTTCATCAGGAGGCGCCGGACAACTGACGCAAGTCTACCTGCGAGGACTCCAGTCGGGACAGACGCTGGTACTTCTCGATGGAGTCGCATTGAATGATCCACTCAACCCCGAGCGATTCTTTGACTTTTCTACCCTTTCGACCGCTGAAATCGACCGAATCGAAGTTGCGCGAGGCATTCAAAGTCTTGCCCACGGCCCAGGGGCGGTGGGCGGCGTGATCCAGATCTTTACGCGCAAACCTAAATCCGGCCTGCGAGTGCGCACGGGAGCATCTGGCGGGGCATTTGGAACACGCTTGGCTTCTGCCTCGGTGGAGGGCGGGACGTCTGAGGGACTGCGCTACCGACTAGGAGCAGAACACTTGCACTCAGAAGGGATTTCAGCTGCGGCTGAAAGCGCCGGTAACACCGAACCCGATGGCCGCCAAGTCACTACGGTCTCAACTCATCTTTCGCACCCATGGGGAAAAACTTCGACTCTTTCACTTCTAGGGCGCTTTCAACTCTCCCGTACCGAGCTCGATGACTTCACCGTCACGGCAATCGATGACCCCGACTCGATTTCAAGGGAGCGGTCACTGAGGCTCAAGCTCGAAAACCGAACTGCTCTGAGCGATCGTCTGGCACTCAGACTTTCGCAGGGAGCCAGTTTGCAAAGACGAAACAATGAGTTTCTTTCGAACTCAATGACTCAATCCGGCAGTTCGACCGGAGCCATTTTCTATTTTGGCGATCGCTTTGAATCAGAGGCCAGCCTCGATTGGCAGCTCGGAGATCAGAGCACACTTGCTTTGTTTGCTGAATATGAACGTGAACAAGGAGATTTTTCTGAAGGCACTACAGCCCAGCGCGGACTGAGGCAAGACACAGGATCGCTGGGTGCAGAAATGCGGTGGGATTTTGAACGAAGCACGCACACCGCTGGTCTACGCTGGGACCGCAACTCCAGACCGGGCTCACCTTCTGCACTCACCGCCCGGTCTCAGAACCGAGTAAAACTGGGCGGATCTCATTTGATTGAGCCAGCCATCCTGGGAAGCATCGGAACGGGCTTCAAGTCCCCCACTCTCTACCAACTTTTTTATCAACAGGGAGGCAATCCAGATCTTGCTCCGGAACGCAGCATTTCTGCCGAGCTAGGATTTGAGCTTGCCTCGAAAACTCGGCTTTGGTCGCTTCAATTCACGGGGTTTGAGTCGCGCATTAATCATCAGATCGACTGGCAGGGAATGGCTTTGGGCTACCAGAACATCGGCGCAACACTGTCTCGCGGAATCGAATGGGAGTTCCGTGCACTTTCTTCATTCAGGGTTTCTGGCACTCACCTGTTCCAAGCACAAAACGATGTGACTGGAGAGCGGCTAGCCCAACGCCCAGAATTTCAACTTTCTGCGGCGGCAACGTTCGAGCCTATGGCCGGACTGAATGTCGATGCGTCTTTTCGTTTTCATGGCGCCAGACGCAATGCGTTTCCGGCAGTGCGGATGCCTAGCTACTCGGTGCTGGATCTCTCCTCACGATGGCAGTGGCGCAAAGGATTTTGGCTTTCAGCGCGCATCGAAAACCTGCTCGACCGCAAATACCAAGAAGTCGCGGGTTACGGCACTCCCGGGAGATCGCTCTTTGCAGGAGTCGAGGCTTCTTTATAGAAGGCCGAGCAGACGACCGAGACGACTAAAAACATCAGGACAGGTAGACCCGGACCTGAATGCAGGAGTAGACGCAAGTCCGGCCGGAAGCTCGGGTTCAGGAATTCCGCCCCTTTCGAACTTCTCTAGCGCACGCCGATACGAGGGCTTTTGATTCACTAGCCCCTTGTAATCATTCCAAGCAAGGCCTGCCTCGGTGATGTAACGATAAAAGTCGGCGATCGCCGCATCGGGCGAGAGTGAATGATAATTTTCGTGCCCGATGTACGGCACGAGGCCCAACGGTTTTCCATAATAGGGGCCATACCTGCGCTTAAGAAATTCAATTCGAGCAGCAAAAAGGTTTGAAATCAGTTGAAGCTCGCGAACACTTTTTTGCATTGCAGTGGCGCGAAGCTCAATCCTGGGCCATGAATTCAAGGCCTTTTTGTCCTGTTCTACGATCGAGCTCACATTGAGAGCCTGGTATTTCTGAGGAGAAAACCCGATTTCGTCCCAGAAAACGGGAGTCGAGACATACACTTCGTCATAGAGCCTGCGAGCCAAGACCTCGATCCCCTCGCGTGCCGGATCGTAGGCACTCGGGGAAGCAGTGTCTAGAATTTTCCTCAGACGTAGGCGTTCAAAGGCTTCGAGTTCCTCAGGATGGGGTGCGTTTGCTTTGTCGTAATAGCCTGTTACGCCTCGAGTGAGGCTCGGATGATTGAAGTAGTCGACGATGAAGTTTCTGAAAAGGTAGGCATCCCCCCCAAAAGTGGACACAATTCCTAGATTCAGGTGCCCTGCTCTAGCCGGCCTCAGTTTGAGTGATTGCGCCACATGATACACCAGCTCTTCGAGCGCTTCAGAGACTCCCAGCATGCGGTCTACCGGAATGGGTTTAGAAGTGATCTCGATGACTCCGACATCGAGCGTGATCTCGAAATACCAGCCTGGAATTGAAGGAACCGCCGGAAAAACCCGGTACTTTAGAACCCCATATCTGTCCGTAAGTTCCCTGATCGGGCACTCCGGACACCGCAACCTGACCTCATCTCGAAAAGATTGCTGAACTCTGAGGCTGACCGGATTCTTTGTATCGGTCAAATCGGACTGCGCTTTCCAGGCTAATTCGATTTCATCATTGGTGAAAATGAGCTCTGGACCAATCTCGGGCGGCCAGGCCAGGGCGAGACGAACTGCCCCCACAAAGAAAAGGCCCGTGAGTGCAACCAGGGATCGAATGAAGGTCTGAAATCCCGCCATCTGGCCAACTTATCGGTATTTTAAAACAATAACTTGAAGTGGAACGAACAAAACCCGGGGGCTAGATCCATCGCACTGCTTCAGTCACGAGCGTCACCGCGGACACGAGCACCAAAAAATAAGCAAAAACCTGCCTGAGCTTTTGTGCGGGCAAATGCGCAGCACCTCTTGCACCGAGCCATAGACCGGCGCCTGCAAGTAGCCCAAACACCGCCCAGACCTGGTACCAGGGCGCAAGCTCTGTGCTCCACCCGCTGGCAAGGCCCATGGCGCTATTGAGCACAATCACGAGAAGAGAGGTTGATGCAGCACTGCGGAACGAAAGGCCGGCCCACTCAGTGAGAATCGGCACAATCAAAAATCCGCCCCCTGCTCCAAGGAGTCCTGTGACCACGCCCACGCCCGAACAGCGGAGCATGAATGCAGGCGCGGAAAGCTTGCGACTCCTTTCTGTGGTCTGAGGGGCCAACATCGCCCGGGCAACGAAAAGTACGAGGACTGCAAAGGCCACCATCAGCAAGAACTCGACCTGTGCAGGAATGAGTGGCACCAGCCACCTCCGCGTCACCCAAACTCCGACCATCGATGGAAGTGCTACCCGGAGCGCCCACGGCCATTGGAGCTCGCGGCGCGGCCAGGCACGTACGACACCTAGAAGTCCTACACCGCCCACGACCCCCAGCGAGAGCACAGTTGCTACCTTAGGAGGGATCGAAAAGAGATACACGAAGATCGGAACCGTGATCGTGGCGCCGCCCGCTCCCAGAACCCCAAGCACCGCACCCACGAGGAGCGCTGCCGCATAACCCGCAATCACGAGTGTCGACATCACTTAAAATTCTCAAAGAGTGATTCTTTAAGTAGCCTGGGCGAAGGACCGCGATAAGCTGCGGCTTCAGGTACCCAGACTTCGCGTGGCTGCGTGAGCCCAACGTTCACCTCAAGCTGTGTCTTCCAACTACTGATCCTGCCCTCGGCATCATGGCCTGCGAGAAAAATCATTTCTGGCCGGACATGCGCTTTGATTTTTTGCAGGCTATCAAAATGCGCATCAGCATCGCCTCCAGGAAGGTCATCACGGCCCGTGTCACCGTACAGGATGGTGTCTCCACTCAGGATGAATGGCCCCCAGATCGGAGTGATGCTATCGCCTGTGTGGCCCGGAGTGACGAGCAACTTGAGCGGAGCCGCATGGCTGTATAGCTCCACATCCTTTGAGACACGCAGGTGCACCCTTCGGCTGGGGGCCTTTTCATGCATCACCACTGGGGCTCCCGACTTTTCGGCAAGCCAGGGAGCACAAGTGATGTGATCGGCATGCGTGTGGGTATCGATTACGGCAAGCACTTTGAACTTGCGTGAGTTCAGGTCCGTGAGCAGGCGCGAGAGGGCCTCTTCGTCCCCGTGCACAGGGTCTACAAAGACGGCCTCGCACGAGGGCTCATGGGTCAAGAGCCAGCACAGATTATCATCATTCTGAATCAGGATGACATCCCAGCCAGCGGGAAGCTGACCGGGGCCTTGGAGGATTTCTTTGAAAGGCCTCACCCGAGTCATCGCGCTGGTCATGACATCTCCTTTGATGTTTGGTTGGATGTTTCGGTTGCAGATGCAATACAAGCGGCCGCCTTGGGTGGAGTTACTCTACTTTTTTCGCGGTTCCATGGCATCTTTTGGAGCAAGATCGCCATTCCGCAAAACCCTGTGCTTCCTGCCACCGTGAGTCCGAGCCCGACAAAAAGTGACAAGAATCCCCAAGCCGGATGCACTGTAAGAGCAAGCGTGGCACCCAAGGCAGTAAGCAGACCCGCAGCGAGCTGAACTTGCCTCATGATAGGAAGCCCCCGGCCCGCACGCGTGCCCTCAGTGGGCCTCCCCTGGCGCTTCCATTCAAGGATTCCGCCGTCAAAGATCCGGCTGCGATCGGAGGTGAGCAGTCCGCGCCCCAGAAGCTGAGCGTGCGCAAGCTTTGCGCGATTTCCACTTCGACACAGGAGGACAAAGCTGCAAGGCGCCAAAGGCTTCAGTACGCCCTCAGCAATCAAATCGATCTGCGAAAGCGGCAAGTGCAGCGAACCCGGTACGCGCTCGGCTTTGAACTCATCCACTTCACGAACGTCCAAAATCAACTCAGTCCCTTCAGTCATTTTGATTCCTCCAATGATCTGTCGTTTGAACTTCCATCCGTACTCTCAGGTCTGCAGAAAAGATTTTTTAGTGTCGAAAGCAGTTCGAGTACCTTGAGGTCGGCAATTCGGTAGCGCACGGCTTTTCCCTCGCGCCTGAACTCGATCCACCCCTCTGACTTGAGCCGCGCCAAAAACTGCGATGTGAGCGACTGCGAAATGCCACAGCTCTTGACCAGCTCCGAGACCGTGCAACCTCCCCGCCGGTGCGCGCCAGCCATCTCACAGAGAAGCAGTAGCCTGTCCGAATGAGCGAGCGCCTTGAGGAGCGCAGCTACCTGATCGGCCTTGGGGCGAAGTTCTAAGGTGTCCAACACCCTAGTAGTTATTAGCTTTCTCTAATATGAAGTCGAGGGTTTTTTTAAGCCCTTGGAACACATAGGTTTTTTAAACCAGGCAAGCTTGCTAGAGTGACCTTCGGGGGCTGGAGGCAGGATGAAAACGGGAAAAGCGGTACTGATTGTTTTGGATGGATTTGGAATCGGACCCCACTCCGCATTCAACGCTATCGAAAACGCGCGCATGCCTTTTTACCGCGAGCTGCTGCAAAAGTACCCGCACTCCCAACTTCTCACGCACGGCGAAGCCGTCGGCCTTCCTCCTGGCATCATGGGCAACAGTGAAGTGGGCCACACTACGCTGGGTGCGGGACGAATCATTTATCAGGACCTGACTCGCATCTCGAAAACCATCTACGACAAGTCATTCTTCAAGAACCCGGCCCTGACTGAAACGATCCGCAAAGGCGCTTCGACAACGGGCCGGGTTCACCTCATGGGGCTTTTATCAGACGGCGGCGTGCACAGCACGATCGAACACCTGCTTGCGCTTCTGGATCTTTGCCTGGAGCTTGCTGTGCCAGAAATTTGTGTCCATGCATTTTTAGATGGACGCGACACTCCACCCAACTCTTCGCCCCGGTATTTGGAGCAGCTCTTGAGGCATCCAGCTTTTTTGGGTCCCGCCAGGCTCGTTTCAATCATGGGCCGTTATTTTGCCATGGATCGCGACAAGCGCTGGGAGCGGGTCGAAAAAGCGTATTTTTGTATGACCGGAAGGCAGCCCTCGGCTGAGCTCCCGGGCCCAAGCGCCCTGGACCGTGCAAGGCAGGCCGTGCAAAACTCCTACGACTCGGGCAAGACCGATGAGTTCGTGGAGCCCGTGTTTTTAGAGTCGGGGCGAGAAATGCGCGCTGGCGACTCGGTCGTTTTCTTCAATTACCGGAGCGACCGTGCGCGCGAAATCAGTGCTGCACTCACACAGAAGGATTTCGAGGGCTTCAAACGCGGCGAGCCAATCGGACTTTCTGCCTTTTGCGGAATGTCAGTCTACGACGAAAAACTAAAGCTCACTGCCGCCTTTGGCCCACAGAATCTGGACCATCTCTTTGGAGCGTGGCTAGAAGAACGCGGACTCAGGCAATTCAGGATTGCCGAGACTGAGAAGTACGCGCATGTGACCTTCTTTTTTAACGGCGGGCGCGAGCAGCCGTACCAGGGTGAGGACCGCGTCCTGATTCCGTCGCCACGAGATGTCGCCACCTATGATCTGAAGCCAGAAATGAGCGCTTTTACCGTTGCGGATGAAGCCGTGGCACGGATCTCACGCCAGGATTATGACTTCGTGCTCATGAACTTTGCCAATGCAGACATGGTAGGACACACGGGAAATTACACGGCCGCAGTTAAAGCCATGGAAGCTCTGGATCAGTGTCTTTCAAAAGTGGTGGGCGCCGCCGAAAAATCAGGCTACCACGTCCTGCTCACTGCCGACCACGGGAACGCCGAAGAAATGTGCGACAGCGAAGGCCACATGCACACGCAACACACACTGAACCCCGTCCCTGCCATCTGGATCGCTCCGGGCTCGGCAATTGCTCCCAAGTCTTCGCGCGTGGCGATGAAGGACGGCACACTTGCTGATGTCATGCCCACGCTCTGCCAGCTCATGAACCTTCCGCTCCCTAAAGAAGTCACAGGAAAAAGCCTAATCCCTGGCTAAGGAACACCACTGATGCTGACTATTCCAACACCTACAAAGACTCGGGACTATAAGTCGATTGCTGTACTGACGAGCGGAGGCGATGCGCCCGGAATGAACGCAGCGATCCGGGCCGTGGTCCGCTATGCGCTTGCGCAAGGGCTTGAAGTTTTTGGTGTGACCAAAGGCTACAGTGGCCTGATCGAGGGAGAAATGCATCCCATGACGGCTTCCAGCGTGGCCAACATCATTCAACGCGGCGGAACCATACTCAAAACTGACCGCTGCCCTGCGTTTTTCAAAAAGTCCGTGAGGCAAGAGGCCGCCAACTTACTCCGTCGCAAGGGAATTGACGCGCTCGTTGTCATCGGAGGAGACGGCTCATTTAGAGGGGCACACTTGCTCGAAAAAGAGACGGGTTTTCCGACGATTGGAATTCCCGGAACGATCGATAACGACATTCCTGGCACAGAAGACACCATCGGTTTCGATACAGCAGTGAACACTGCAATCGACTCGATCGACAAGATCCGAGACACTGCAAGTTCGCACGACAGAATTTTCATCGTTGAAGTGATGGGGAGAAGCTCTGGATTCATTGCCTCGCAAGTGGGACTGGGCGGCGGTGCCGAAACCATCCTCGTGCCTGAACTCAAAATCTCAGTCTCCGAGATTGCTCGCACCATTGAGCGAGGACTCAAGCGTGGCAAATCGAGCAGCATCATCGTGATGGCCGAAGGCGAGAAACCTGGGCTCTCTGCCCAAGTAGCGCACTCTCTCGAGAAGCGAGGCTATTCAGCTAAAGTCTGCATCCTGGGACACACTCAACGTGGCGGAATTCCGACAGCTCACGACAGACTCATTGCTTCGGCCATGGGCGCCACGGCAGTGGCTTTTCTTCTGGCCGGAAAATCAGACGCCATGGTCGGAATTGAAAGCAGCCAAATCAAGTTGGTTCCGTTCAAAAAAATTGCTGACTCCAAGAAAAAGCTTTCGATGGACCTTCTTAAATTGGCTCAGATCCTGGCTACTTAAAGCGCATCACACTCCGTGTTGCCTCAAAAGTAAACCGCACCGGGCAGGAATGATCTAGACTCACGCCGCAAGCTTGAGTGCTTCGCTCTGTCGCTGTTCGTCTCGGAGCGTTTTGAAGAAGAGTTGAAGCCTTTCTT
>JBKCVM010000079.1:0-22413 GCA_046317855.1 Oligoflexia bacterium | reverse complement strand
TGACGTGACCAAAAAGCACGCTGTCCAATAAGATGTCGTTGAACGCATAGCAGTTCACAGTGACAAACTGCGCGTCTTTTCTGCGTGAGTTAAAGTGAATCGCCCTGGCGATAAGCTCTTTTCCTGTGCCGTTTTCACCATTGACCAAGACCGTTGACTCGGATGCTTTGATCTTATCTAGCATCGCATAGAGCTCTTGCATGGGCTTAGATTTTCCGATCATTGAGTCATAACTGTAGCGAGAACCCAGCTGGTGATTGAGTGCATGAATGCGCTCTTCACGCTTGGAGATCTCGATATGGAAGGTGACGATTTCTTGCGCCACCAGATCCACGAGCTCATGAAAGTACTTCCGCTCTCCTTCGGAAAGGACTTTGAGTTTTGCAACTGCCTGACCAAAGGCTTGCTCATCAAGTCCTAGCTGCCGAGCCGCGCTCAGCGCCTGGCCCCGGGCTGCCTCGGATACCGGGCGATCGATGTAGCAAAACGCATACACTGTCCCCAAAAACTCTTGGTCCACGGCAATTCTTGAAACCACAATCTGCTCACAGCCAATGGGCCCCCCAGAAACAAAAGAGGCTTTTTCAAAACGAAAGGCCTTCTCGGTCATCTCTTTCACATGCTGAAAGAGAAGCTCTCGTCCTTTCTCTTTTGGCAGAAGCGCTGCACTAAGAGGATTCTTGAAGTCTTTTGACCTCTCCAGGAAATCAAAATTTCTGACCTCTCCGCGCTCGTCCACAAACAGGATCTCGGTCTGAAACCACTGAGCCAACATGCCCTGGAGTTTTCGGATGACGTGGATGTGCTTGAGCTCTTCCCAATTAATCATGGTAGTGGTTGCCCTTTCCCAAACATAGTATCGGATCTTTTGAGTCAGATTTTGAGGCCAAAGATCATTTTTTTGACACGGCTGTCTAAAGGACAGTCACTTCAATGGGTTAGTGGCGAAAATAAAAGCGACACCCCCATCCCCACAGGACTCCAGAGGTTTGGCCGCATTCTGAAAGAACTCTAGTCAGTGAACCTGACCTAGAACCGTGCACCGAGAGCGCCGGAGCTAGCAATACGATCCCAATCCTGAGGCCCAACCCATTTATGCTTCACGGCTCCGCTTTCATCGATCCAATAGGTTTCTGGAAAAACGAAGCTCCCAAACGCCTCGGCGGCCTTAGACTGAGAATCAAAAACAACTCGAAAATTAGCTGGGAGCTTTTGGCCCTTCGG
The DNA here is from genome assembly GCA_046317855.1 of Oligoflexia bacterium. Lineage (GTDB taxonomy): Bacteria > Bdellovibrionota > UBA1018 > UBA1018 > UBA1018 > CAIOHW01. Next base: position 21,189 of record JBKCVM010000079.1, on the reverse strand, counting down.
AAGTGCCGCTTTTGCGGCCTCCGGCTTGGAATCAGTGGCCACCGCAAGGATTGTCCAGCCCGCCTTCTCTACGCGGGCTGAAAACTCGATCATCTGAGGAAGTTCAGGCAGACAGGGTGGACACCAGCTGGCCCAAAAATGAACCAAAACGGGCTTTCCTCTGAGAGCGGCAAGCTCAGGAAGACTTTCACTCACATGGGGCGCTCGGCGAGTGCAACTCAACTGCAGGACCACGACGGCCAAGGCGAGGCCCAACATCCATCTTTTAGCCAAAAACTTGACGTTCAAGCTCTTTTGCATGGGCCCCACTTTGCTCGAAAAGCGGGCCAAAGCCCACCGTCTAATTTTTCGACAGTCCGACGGTGGGGATTGCCCTCATCCCCAAGAATTATCTATAATAGTCGTATGGGACACGCATTGGTACTCAACGCGTCCTTCGAACCGCTGCACATTGTCTCTTGGCAACGTGCCCTCCAGTTATTGTTTCAAGGTAAAGTCGAAGTCGTAGAGGAAAGCGATCAAGAGATCCGAACCGTCCGCTTCAGCATCAAAGTCCCTGCAGTCCTGAGGCTTCTCAGCTACGTGCCTATTACTCAAAAGAAACAAGTGATCCGGTTTTCTCGAGCCAACGTTTTTACTCGAGACGAGTTTCGATGCCAGTACTGTGGCAAGCAGTTCCAGCGCTCTCAGCTGACCTTAGACCATGTGGTTCCGGTGGTTCAGGGTGGCGGAAAATCCTGGGAAAACATAGTGACCGCTTGCAAGCCTTGCAATCAACGAAAAGGCGGCAGAACACCCCAAGAGTCTTCGATGAAACTCATTCAAAAACCTCGCAGACCCCTGTGGCTTCCTTCGACGACACTTCGACTCGGAGTGGCGATCACCCCAGAGCGCTGGAAGCTGTACCTTCAGCTTGAGGATGACCCTCGGGGAGCTTCCAACCGTAGAAAGACCTAAGCTCATCTCAAAATCAGCCTTAATCTCGAGATCAAATTCCAGTGCTCAAGCGCAAAAAGAAGATTCGCCCCCCCGGGCCACCAGAACGACAGGGCGACTCGATCGCCAAAGACTCGGGGAGCACATCTCACGCTCAGACCGAATCCGTATCTGACTCTACAAAAAAGAAGAGGGCCCAGCCCCAAAGGCCCAGCCAGAGGTGGGAGGAAAACTACGGCGATTTTATCTACGACCTCTTTCGTTCGATTCTTTGGAACTCAAAGGGAGCAGACACGCTTTACCTTTCGTTCTGGAACCAGATGGACCGGGAGCTATCTCAAAGTACGCAGACCTATGAACGCCACGCCCGCGCCTGGGTTGTGAGCGCCGCAGTGAAGACCCTTTTAGCAGGAGCACCTAAGCTTGGGCGAACCCTGACCGCTTCGGAGCAAGTGATGCTCGATGCCCATCTCAATGTGCCCGCTCGCCTCCGACAGTTTGAGAGCTATCTCCACAAGCTTGGAGTCTCTGATCAAATTTTGCTTCTTTTGAGGGACAAGTACGGCCTGCCCTACTCGGACATCGCACCGGCAATGGGCTATTCAGAAGGAGCTCTCAAAATCAAAAGACAGCAGGCTCTTCGGGCAATGGAGGAATGGTTATGGGACCGGACCTGAACTATTCTGAACCAAACTGCTTTGAGCTGAACTGTTTTGAATGGACGAGCCAATCCTCAGCCTTCATGGATGGAGCCCTCCCGCCCTCCACCCAAAAAGCGGCTGAATCGCACATCGAAAAATGCAAGGACTGCGCTGAGCGCCTTCAACGCTACCGACTCATTCTCGAATCACTCAGAAACTTAGAACGATATCGGGCCCCGCCTGAGATCAAGTATGAACGCGAACTCCAAAGCCACACCCAGCCAAAGACGGCTGCTCCCGGGTGGAGGCGCTCGGACCGACTGATTAGACCGATTCTCAGGCCAATCAAGAATCTCAGCTCCAGGTCCTGGACCTGGATTGGAATCTCAATCATTGGATTCGTCGTTCTGACGACCCTTCCCAAACTTCAGTCACTTTACGAATCCCGCCTTCAAAAACGGCTCGATTCTGTGAACTTTGCTGAGCTGCCGATTACGCAAGCGCCACTTCAGGACATCTCAGCCGAAGAGGACGCCAGCCAGTATGATGATTTCTCGGGAGATGAGGGTGAAGAAGAAACCGGCCTAGCAGACCACGCAATCCAAGAACCCGCACCAAGCGAATGGGATAGCTCAGCGCAGGCTAAGGCAGCCAGTGGCACGATTCAGGTCGCTGGAGCTCAAGTGTGGAGATTTATTTTGAGAACAGACAGCCCGCAGGACTTGCGCCCCAAAGTCCACGAGGCGCTGATCACTGCAGGCGTAAGTCCACAGTCGCGCATGATCCATGGGTTTGTGGCTCCTGGTGGAATTCAGTTTGATGTGTTGGCCCCAGCAGCCTCGATCACCAAACTCAAAGAAGTACTACAAAAACTCTCTGAAGAGCATTCACCCACACAGGACCATACCGTGGCAGATCACCCCAATCCCACTCAGCCTTTTACTTGGTACCGAAACCGCTCGAAACGTCCACTGCCCAACGGCGCGGCCAGAGTAGTGATCTGGCTCTCGCTCACCTAGTCAAACTACAAAGCGCTCAGCATGGCAGCCAATTTGGTGTCGAAACCTGTAAAAAAAGCATCCTGCAGAAAGAATCCGGACCTTTTTCTCCCCCCTGTGGAGCCCCCGCCAGCAGCCCCTCCCCCTCGGGCACCCGCCCCCTGACACTGATCAGCGCTCAGCTTTCCAGAAGTACAATCCACGACAAACTGCTGAACACTGGCAAAATCGAAATTCGACTCTACCGAACTCTTACCCACAAGAAGATCGGGAGCCTTGGGGTTAGCTCGAGCCCTGGCAGCAGACTGAGCTGCTTGCTGAGAGGCAAACGGCGCCTGCCTCACCCAATCCTGGCGCGCTCTCTCACATTCAGCCCTGGCCGACTGAAAAGCCTTTTCATCCCACGCAACGCTGCCGTCGGGATTGGTCTTAACCCTCCTCAAAAGCTCTCCCGTCGGGCGGGACGGAAATCGCTCTACCATTTCAACTAAGATGAACTCATCTTTGTCAGGACACTTGGGGTACGAGTCCCACCAGCCCCCCAACTCGTTATCCATGACCTGCTGCTCCTGCGGATTTGCGCTCCTCGCCTTGAAGGCATTCTCCATCGAGTCCAAGAACGCATCTTTCAGAAGCGGTAGGCTCGGAATGAATGGCGCATCAGTCCTAACCTGCTCATCGAATCGCGTTTGCCAGGGCCTATTTGCTCCAGGTCCATCAATGCCTGCAACCCCCGGTGATGCCTCCGGAGGTTCGCCTATGACCGGTGCTTGCGCCACTGCGCCCTTTTTATTTGCAATCTTGAACAGCATGTCCTCGTTGCGGACGATGGCAGTCCTAAGCTGCTGCATTCCTCGACGCACTTGTAAGAGATAGCTTTTCAAACACTCTTTATCCGAACTCCGACCCCCAGAAGGGCTCCGCGCCTGAGCCTTACAAAAAGCGTCGAGCTCAGTAGGCAAAGAGCGCGAAGTCTCAAAAAATTTAAAAATCCTAGTGGTCTTTTCAGACAGGTAGAAGGCTTGAAGACTCAAAACCTCATTAGCCCTCTGATAGATGCATGACTGCGAAGACTTGCACCCGCCAGGCCCTAGACGCGCGGCCAAGCTCCCATTGGGGACCGAAAAAACTCCCACGCTTGAGGCCAGTGCTTCCACACCCAAAAAGAATGCCCCAGCCCAGGCCAAAGCTCTCATACATCCAGTGTAGCCCGGCAGTGTAGACCGGACCCAAAAGCTTTGCAGTTTTGCCCGCCCCCGCGCCAAAAAAATGAACCTCACCCAAGGGGTTGAAACAGAAGGCAAAACTAAGTCAGCGTTATGCTGAGCTCGCTCCCGACTTGCCGCGGCTCGATGCCTTGCGAGCAGGCGCCTTAGCCGCCTTACCAGACTCGGTGGCTTTCCCCGCTTTGCCGGTTCCCGCAGGACGGCTCTTGCCTGCAAATGCTTTTTTTACACGAGCCAGAGGATCTTTGGGACCCTGAGACCCCTGCGACGCCTCTGCACCTTGGCCATCGGCAGCTTGCGACGCCTTGATCTGTTTACCCCGCTTCAGTTCAGCACGGTCTACTAGTTGGAGCACAGCCATCTCAGCCGCATCGCCCCAGCGACGATCAACCAACTTGAGTACGCGAGTGTATCCGCCGTTGCGAGCCTTGTACCGGTCAGCCAAGACCGTGAAGAGCTTCTTCACGACTTCGTTGCTTCTAGTACGATCAAACGCCAGGCGCCGAGAGGCATCATTACCCTTCTTGGCCAACGTGATCAGGCGATCCACCACACGGCGGACCTCTTTTGCCTTCTGCACGCTCGTCACCACCTGCTCTTCAAGAATCACTGAATTTGCCATGTTCTTAAACATCGCAACTCGATGTGAGGTATTGCGACCAAATTTGCGGCCGTCTACAGAGTGTCTCATAAACTCATTCCTTTTACTGCTAACCCAAGAACTGACCTTACGGATCAATCCTCGAGATCATCCCCCATCTCATCTTCATCCTCTCCGGCCATATGCTCACGCCCGGCGCGGTTCTCGTCCAGATCGGTCTCCGGGGCCTTGGGTGGAGTCGAAGGCGCCACAAATCCGTCGAGCTTCAGGCCCAGACCGAGACCCATTTCAGATAAAATATCCTTGATCTCATTCAGCGACTTACGACCAAAATTTTTGGTCTTCAGCATCTCTGCTTCAGTCCTTTGAACGAGCTCATAGATATACTTGATATTTGCGTTCTGCAGACAGTTAGCCGAACGAACAGAAAGCTCAAGCTCCTCGACCGAACGATACAGGTTAGGATTAAACTGGCTACCAGATTCCTCTTTTGCCTCAGCAACTGGCTCTGGTTCTTCTTCAAAATTTAAGAACACGGAAAGCTGGTCCTTAAGAATCTTGGACCCCAATGCAACCGCATCTTCAGGCTTCACCGAGCCATCAGTCCAAACCTCAAGCGTCAGCTTGTCGTAGTCAGTTCGCTGTCCAACACGGCTTTGAGTAACGCTATAATTGACCCGGCGAATCGGCGAGAAAAAGCTATCAACTGCAATCCAGCCAATACCCAAATCTTCACTCTGACTTGCCTCTGCAGCCTGATAACCTCGTCCGCGAGCAATCCGAATCTCTGCGCGAAACTTTGCACCCTTACCTAGAGTCGCAATATGCTGATCCGGATTCAGAACCTGGACCTGCTCACCCGAAATGATGTCTGCCGCAGTCACAACTCCAGGACCGATCTTTTCGATCATGACAGTGGCCGCCTCAGTATGGAGTTCAAATCGGACCTCTTTGAGGTTGAGGATGATTTCGGCCATATCCTCGCTCACATCAGGAATAGAAGTGAACTCATGCACCACTCCGTCCACCTTTACAGCTACTACGGCTGCGCCTTGCAAAGAGGAGAGCATCACACGACGCAAGGAGTTACCCAAAGTCAGCCCGTAGCCACGCTCAAGCGGCTTGGCCACAAACTTGCCATAGTTGGCCGTTAGGCTATCTTTGTCGACATCGAGACCCTTCGGACGAATCAAATCACGCCAGTTCTTTTCAATCATACCCATAAAAATAACAGTTCCCTTCTGACCTCTCGTTCCTGCCATCGTAGCAGCACCATGCGAGACCACCGAATCAGGCCTTCTTGGCCCAGCACCCTAAAGACAAGGATGCGGATTACTTCGAATACAGTTCGACCACCAAACGCTCCTGCATTGGAGCAGTAATATCGTCACGCGACGGCAGATCGCGGACTCGAGCCTTGAATGCTGCTGCATCGAGCTCAATCCACTGCGGAATCTCACGACGCTTTACGCCTTCCAGTGAGGCAGCGACACGAGTGGTATTCCGACTCTTTTCATGGATCTCAAGGACATCCCCTTTGCCCACCAGAAAAGAAGGAATATTGACACGCTTACCATTCACCAGGACATGTCCGTGGCGCACCAGCTGCCGGGCATCCGAACGAGATCCGGCGAACCCAGCTCGGTAAGCAACATTATCCAGCCTGCTCTCAAGAGAAACCAAGAGGTTCGAACCCGTAATTCCTTTTGCCCGATCTGCCTTAGAGAATAGGCTCCTGAACTGGCGCTCGAGAAGTCCGTAAATCCTCTTAATTTTTTGCTTTTCTCGCAGCTGGACACCGTATTCGGAAAACTTGATCCGGCCCTGACCGTGCTGCCCAGGAGGATAGCCACGGCGCTCGATTGCACACTTCTCAGTCATGCACCGGTCGCCCTTCAAAAAGAGCTTCTGATTTTCACGACGACACAAACGACAAACACTACCTACATAACGAGCCATGACTTAAACCCTTCTACGCTTGGGGGGACGGCAACCATTGTGTGGAATCGGAGTCACATCTTCAATGTAGGTGACTCGAAGGCCAGCAGACGCTAGAGCACGAAGCGAGCTTTCACGCCCTGCCCCCGGGCCGCTGACAAACACTTGCACAGAGCGCATTCCGTTTTCTACGGCCTTACGGGCCGCATCCTCGGCCGCCACCTGAGCAGCAAACGGAGTGTTCTTGCGGGATCCACGGAAGCCCTTTGCGCCGGCCGTTGACCAGGCAATGGCATTGCCCATCGCATCAGTGATCGTAACAATGGTGTTATTGAAGGTCGAAAGTACGTGAACCGACCCATTGGCCACGCTCTTTTTACCTTTCTTTACGCGCTTAACGGCATCAGCTGCCGGAGCGGCGGCTGACGGCGAGGCTTCTTTCTTCTCTACTTTTTGCTCACTCATAATACTTTAAAACTCCCGACTACTTCATCGCCTTAACAGACTTCTTGCCTGCGATCGCCACGGCTGGACCCTTGCGAGTGCGCGCATTGGAGTGCGTACGCTGGCCGTGAACCGGAAGACCCTTGCGATGACGAACTCCTCGGTAGCACCCCAGATCGACCAAGCGCTTAATGTTCAGGCTAATTTCACGACGAAGATCACCTTCGACCTTAAGGGTCCGATCGATGATTTCACGAACCTTGGCCACTTCGCCCTCAGAAAGCGCTTCGGCTTTCTTAGTGAGATCGATCTTAGCCTCAACCAAAACCTTTTTGGCGGTCGAACGACCAATTCCAAAAATGTAGGTCAATGCTACTTCCATCCGCTTATTTCGGGGTAAATCTACCCCAGCAATACGAGCCACTGCTTATCCCTTCTCTAAAGAATTAACCTTGACGCTGCTTGTGGCGTGGATTTTCACAAATCACACGCACCACGCCTTTGCGCCGAACAACTTTGCACTTTTCGCAAATTTTCTTAACCGATGCTCGAACTTTCATCGCACGCCCTGCTCCAACTCACTTCACACGGAAAGTAATGCGCCCACGAGTCAAATCGTAAGGCGACATTTCTACCGTAACTTTGTCCCCCGGAAGAATCTTGATGTAGTTCATCCTCATCTTGCCGGAGATGTGCGCCAGAATTTCATGACCATTGGGAAGCTTCACCCGAAACATTGCGTTCGGAAGCGGCTCCACAACAACTCCTTCAACCTGAATCGCATCTTCTTTCGACATCTAAACCCTTAAAAAATCCTGGCTCACCTAAACTAACGCCGTGAGGATCGTTGGACCCTCTGGCAAAATCGCTACCGTATGCTCAAAATGGGCGGAAAGGGATCGGTCTCGTGTGACCGCTGTCCACCCATCTGCGAGGACTTTTACCTCTGGAGAACCGGCGTTGATCATGGGCTCAATCGCCAAAACCATACCGGCTTTCAGCGCGAGCCCTTTTCCACGAGGCCCGTAGTTTGGGACCTGAGGTTCCTCGTGAAGTGCCCTGCCTATTCCATGGCCGACGAACTCCCGTACCACGCCGTATCCAAAGCCTTCAACATAATTTTGGATAGCATGCCCAATGTCAAAAATGCGGTTCCCTTCGCGAGCTTGCGCGATTCCAAGCTCCAGACTCTTCTGGGTGGCGTCCATCAAACGACGGGCTTCAGGCGAAATTTTTCCCACTGGAACGGTTCTGGCCGAGTCACCAAACCACCCATCTACATGGACCCCAAAATCGATCCCAATGATGTCCCCCTCTTTCAAGACACGCTTCTTTGAGGGAATTCCGTGCACGACTTCGTCGTTAATCGACACACAAACACACGCAGGAAAACCATGATAACCCTTAAATGCGGGCACAGCTCCCAGCTCTTTGCAGCGACTCTCCGCAAGACGATCAATGTCGTAAGTCGTGACCCCGGGCACCACGAGTTCTGCCATTTCATGAAGAATCTGGGCGACAATAGCGCCAGATTTTCTCATGCGTTCAATTTCTTGAGGGCTCTTGAGAGTGATCATGCGTAAGACTTCAGCCCGCCCAACAGGTCACTCATGACCTGATTCGGCGCTCTGCGGGCATCAACCGAAAAAAGCTTGCTCTGGCCTCGATAAAACTCAATCAGGGGAAATGTCTGCTTTGCATAAACGTCTAATCGCTTTCGGATCACCTCTTCGCGATCATCATCGCGTTGAAAAAGGGGACCACCACACTGGTCACAAAGTCCCTCTTGTTTTGGCTTCAGAGTCTCGATGTGAAACATTGCGCCACATTTGGAACAGGTCCTGCGTCCAGTGAGACGTTTAACGAGCTCAGAGTCGGCAATTTCGAAGAGCGCTGCGGCGGAGATTTTTCTTCCCTGGGCCGACAGCATCTCATCCAGGGCCTTAGCCTGAGTGAGAGTCCGCGGAAAACCGTCTAAAATGAATCCCTCAGAACAATCAGCCTTGCTGATACGGTCTCGAATCAAACCGATGACCACTTCATCAGGAACGAGTGCCCCTTGGGACATATATTGACCCGCTCTCATGCCTAGCTCTGAGCCTTCAGCAATCGCGGCCCTGAACATGTCACCCGTGGAGAGTTGCGGCCAGCGTCGGGTTGCAGAAAGCTTCTTAGCTTGCGTTCCCTTACCCGAACCCGGAGGGCCTAAAAAAACAGTAATCATGTATAGGCAGAGCGTCCCTTCACGCGAGTGTGCTTCATGAATGACTCGTAATTTCTACTGATCAAAAAGGTCTCAATCTGCGCAACCGTATCCATGGCCACGCCAACAAGAATCAACACGCTCGTCCCACCAAAGTAGAAAGGGACATTTAAGAATTGCGACAAAAGTGTCGGCAGCACGCAGATTGCCGCAATATAAAGAGCTCCACCTAAGGTCACCCGAGAGAGTACGTAGTCGATGTACTCCGCCGTAGCTGCCCCGGGACGAATTCCAGGGATGAAACCCCCATATTTTTTGAGATTCTCAGAGACATCTTCGGTCTTAAAACTCACAGCCGTGTAAAAATAGGCAAAGAAAATAATCAGACCAACAAACACCAGGTCATAGACCAGCCCGCCCGGCTGCAGAAGCCCCGTCAATTTCTGCATCCATTCCACCTGAACCACGGTCCCCAAAGTCGCAGGGAACATTAGAAGAGAAGAGGCGAAAATGGGGGGGATAACTCCAGACGTGTTCACTTTGAGAGGAAGGTGAGTGTTCTGGCCACCGTAAACCTTTCTTCCCACGACTCGCTTGGCGTACTGAACAGGAATACGCCGAGCTCCGCGCTCAACAAAAATAATCACGAAGAAGGTGGCCAAGATAATCAGTCCGACCAAGAGGATACGAAAAAGTGAGAGCTCACCTGAACGATACAAGGCAAAAGTATTGCCCATTCCACTTGGAATACCCGCCGCGATCCCAGCGAATATGATGAGCGACATCCCGTTACCAATACCTCGTTCAGACATTTGTTCGCCCAACCACATCAAAAAAAGCGTGCCAGCTGTAAGCGTTAGAATAGTAAACCATCGAAAAGCCATGCCCGGCTCGAGTACAACGGGTGGATTGGTATGCTCAAGGCCGGCGGCAATTCCATAGCCCTGGACCACACAAAGAAGAACGGTCCCCCAACGCGTGTACTTGGTGATCTTTTTGCGACCCTGGTCCCCTTCCTTCTGAAGCTCGTGAAAGTGTGGAACAACAACAGTCAAAAGCTGAAAAATGATAGAGCTGCTGATGTACGGCATCACACCCAGTGCGAAAATACTGAAACGTTCAAGGGCCCCCCCGCTGAACAGATTGAACCAGCCAAAAATCGTGCCCTTCATATTCTCAAAAACCTGGGCTAGCGCGGCTCCATCGACTCCCGGAGTTGGGACGTGCACCCCAATGCGATAGACCGCCAAGGTCACAAGAACGAATAGAATACGTTTTCTGAGTTCAGGGATTTTTACGATGCCTTCAGCTGCAGCCATCTTATCTCTCCAAAAAAAAGCGCCCCGGAAGAGGTCCGGGGCGCCTATTCAACTCCTGCTCTCAAGCACCTTCCATGCGCCCGAGATCCCGGATCACTTGGACTGCTTGGATTTCTTTTCAGCTTTAGCCTTTTTGGCCCTGGGCTGTGGACCAGGTACAGGAAGGACCTCAACTGATCCACCTGCCTTCTTGATCTTTTCTTGAGCCGCACTGCTGATACGATGCGCTTTCACATCAAAGGCCTTTTCAATTGTTCCCGTTGCTAGAACGCTCAAGCGATCGAAACGTCCCTTGATTACGTTCGCAGAAACCAACGTCTCTAAAGTCACCTCTTTAAAGGACTTTGGATCGAGTCGGTTCAGCTCAGAAAGATTGATAATCGCAATGCTGCGACGACCGATATTTTTAAAACCGCGCTTTGGAATACGGCGATACAGCGGCATCTGGCCGCCTTCAAACCCAGGCCGAACACTTCCACCTGAGCGGGCTAGCTGACCCTTTTCACCCTTACCGGAGGTAATCCCGTGTCCGGAACCCGCTCCACGTCCGAGACGCTTCTTCTTATGTGTCGCTCCCGGATGAGCCTTAATCGTATTGAGCTGCAACATACTCGAAAACCCTTTCAGGAGACCCCCTTAGCGGGTCTCGGAAACTAATTCTAATAGGTGAAGCACCTTTTTAATCATCCCACGAACTGCCGGAGTATTTTCCAGAGTGCGGACCTGCTCACGATGCTTGAGTCCCAAACCATTAATAGTCGCTCTCTGCAAAGGATTGCAGGCAATCTTACCCTTAGCCAAGCGAATCGTAATTGTTCTCTTAGCGACCTTTGAAGACGAGCTCCGGGAAGAACCCTTGGGGGAGCCCTCCGTCCTACTGTCCTTAACCTTATCTTTAACCTGCGTTGCCATAACTTCTCCGTTTAGAGGATCTCAGCCACAGTCTTGCCGCGAGCCTTGGCAATATCACCAAAACTCCGAAGATTGCGCAGTCCATCCAGCGTAGCCCGCACCACATTGTGAGGATTGTCCCTGCGAATCGACTTGGTCAGGATGTTCTGGACCCCGGCCACTTCCAGGATCGCGCGAACCGAAGAGCTTGCAATGATCCCGGCACCTTCTGGAGCGGGCTTCATTAGAACACGGCTAGCTCCAAAATGACCTAGTACCTCATGAGGAATGGTATGACCTTCGAGAGGAACTTTCATTAAGTTCTTCTTGGCCTGCTTGCCAGCCTTCTTGATCGCCTCAGGAACTTCACCGGCCTTGCCCAGCCCTACTCCGACCTGGCCCTTCTTGTCTCCAACCACGACAATGGCAGCAAAGCTAAAACGTCGACCACCTTTCACGACCTTAGCGCAGCGATTGATATGGATGACCCGATCTTCGAACTCTGAATCTTCCTGCTGAAAGCGACCCTGTTGTCCACTGCTCATTTCAAATCTCTCCGTTTAAAATTTCAATCCAGCTTCACGTGCGGCATCGGCCAAAGCCTTAATCCGGCCGTGATAGAGGTAGCCGCTGCGGTCAAAAACAACCTGAGAAATATTCTTTGCCAGCGCTCTCTTTGCGATGAGACCGCCAACAGCCTTCGCTCCATCGACGCTTCCAGTAACCTTACTCTTGAGATCCGCCTCAAGAGTCGTTGCAGCAACCAGGGTTGCCCCCTTGGTGTCGTCAATCACTTGGACCGAAATATGGCGATTGGAGCGAAACACTGCCAAACGCGGCCTCTCAGTCGTTCCCTCGAGGGAACCACGAATTCGGCGCTTTCGCTTAAAGCGAACCACCAGCTTATTGCTTGTCTGTCGACCAATCTTCTTACTCATGACGACCTCTTACTTAGCGCCAGCAGCCTTACCCTGCTTACGAATGATGTGTTCATTCGTGTACTTGATGCCCTTGCCCTGGTACGGCTCCGGCTCTTTGAACGAACGAATTTTAGCGGCAACCATTCCGAGAAGAATCTTGTCCGCGCTACTGAGAACGAGATGGGTGTTGTTTTCTACCTTAGCGGTAACACCAGCAGGCAGCTCGTAATCGATCGGATGGGAATACCCTAGGGTGAGGTTAAGCGTGCTACCTTTGGTGGCTGCACGGTAACCGACGCCCACGATGTCCAACTCTTTGGTGAAGCCGACTGAAACCCCATGCACCATGTTCTGGATCAAAGTGCGGGTCAGGCCATGCAGTGCTGTGGCGTTCTCCACACCCTCATCCCTAATCACCAGCACCTGCCCGTTTTCAACCTTAACAAGAACTCCGGAGGGAAGCTTATGATTAAGCTTTCCTTTTGGGCCCTCGACTCGGACAGTTCCGTCCTTGATCTCCACTTTCACGCCCTGAACAACTCGAACAGGGGCTTTTCCGACTCTCGACATAAATCACCAGACCTCACAGAGGACTTCACCACCCACCTTGGCCTGACGTGCCTTTTGGCCCGATAGGACTCCCTTGGAGGTGGAGACGATTGAAATACCAGCACCGCTCAAAGGCCGTGGAAGCTGCTCATAGCTTGAATACTTTCGTAAGCCCGGCCGGCTGATGCGCCGGATCCCCTGGATCACGCTTGCTCCCTCGTCCGTGTACTTGAGGAAAATCTTGATCATCGGACGGCCCTCTTCACGTACCAAGCGGAAGTTCTTGATGTATCCCTCGTCCTTCAAGACGCGGATGACATTGGCCTTAAGGCGCGATGCCGGAACCTCCAGCTTCTCGTGCTTTTCGAGGCTGGCGTTCCGAATTCTGGTCAACAGATCTGCAACAGGATCGGTCATGCTCATAAACTTTTCCTTATCCCTTTCCCTATGGCCTACCAGCTCGACTTAGTGACGCCGGGGAGCTGGCCCTTCAGGGCAAGTCCTCGGAAGCACAGACGGCACATATTGAACTCACGCATATAAGCGCGAGGGCGTCCGCAGAGCGGGCACCGGTTTCTTGCCCGCGTGCTGAACTTGGGCTTCTTGATCGATTTCTCGAGTTTTGCTTTAGTAGACAAAGTCGTCTCTCCTCTTGCTCGAATCTTTACTTACGAAACGGCATGCCGAGCTCGGTTAAAAGTGCTCGTGCGTGCTCATTTGTCTTAGCGCTGGTTTCGATGGTCACGGTCATCCCACGGACCTTGTCCACCTTGTCATAATTGATTTCCGGGAAAATGATCTGCTCACGAAGACCGAGCGAGTAATTTCCACGACCATCAAAAGACTTGGTCGGCACTCCCTTGAAGTCACGAACGCGCGGCAACGCAACATTCATCAAACGGTCCAGAAATTCAAACATGCGGGCGCGGCGCAGAGTCACCATCACACCCACTGCGTTGCCTTCTCGCACTTTAAACGTTGCGATCGCCTTACGAGCACGGGTCAGGACAGGCTTTTGGCCAGTAATCGCCATGATTTCGTCAAAGGCGCCATCAAGTACCTTAGGGTTACCTACAGCTTCTTTGACGGCACAGTTCACGGTCACCTTAGTGAGGCGGGGAACCTGCATCGGGTTCTTAAACTGAAACTGCTTCATGAGCCCTGGAACAGCTTTATCACGATAGAGCTTTTCAAGGCGGGGTGTTTTAGAAGGCGAAACCTTGGTCTCACCTTCGGCGGCGATACGAACGGTGCCAGCGGCGGCATCCTTCTTCTTTCCTTTGCCTGCGCCAGGGGCCTTTTTTTCGGCCTTTGCCGGCTTTTCGGCGCCGACCTCTCCAGCTTTTACTTCTTTCTCAGCCACGACATTTTCTCCTTCAGTCCGAATTCACGTCCGGGGATTACGAACCAGGCATTACGCCTTGTCCGGTGATGTCCCGCAACGCTTGCAGACCCGAATCTTTTGGGAGCTAGCACTAGCCGCCCCTTTTTTCTTAGACGAAACCTCCACGACCTTGGCGCCGTGGCGGGTTCCCTTGCCACACTTCGAACACATCACAAGGACGTTCGACACGTGGATCGGAAGCTCCTTTTCAACGATCCCACCCTGAGGATTTTGATTGCTGGGCTTCACATGGCGCTTCACCATGTTCAGCTTCTCAATCGTTACCCTGCCGGACTTGCTGTTCACACTCAGGACTTTACCGGTCTTGCCTTTCTCTTTGCCGCTAATGACCTGGACTTGATCGTCCTTACGAACATGTAGCTGAATGCGTTCTGCGCTCATCATGACACTCGACCTCACAACACTTCTGGTGCCAAGGAGATGATTTTCGTGAACGCCTTGGCGCGCAGCTCACGGGCCACTGGACCAAAGATACGGGTCCCAATGGGTTCGTTCTGTGCATTGATTAGAACTGCCGAATTCGTGTCGAAACGAATGTAGGTTCCATCTCCGCGATTAATTTCTTTTCTCGTGCGAACGATCACGGCTTTGAGGACCTGACCCTTCTTCACTTTTGCGCTTGGGGTAGCATCCTTAACAGTCACGACGATCACGTCGCCAATCGAAGCGTACTTACGGCGGCTGCCCCCAAGAACCTTGATGCACATCAAGGATCGGGCACCGGTATTGTCGGCCACATCAAGCCGGGTTCGCATCTGAATCATAAACTCATCTCCTCAACTCTTTTGACACCCTGGCCCTAAACCGACAGCTCGAGAGTCTGAGCCGCACGACGGACGATCTCTTTGAGAGCCCAACGCTTGTCACGGCTCAGTGGACGGGACTCGATAATGCGCACCAAGTCTCCCGCCTTTGCAGTGTTCTGTTCATCATGTGCTTTGAAGCGACGCGAACGGGTCACATACTTCTTATACAGAGGATGACGCACTCGTCGATCTACCTTGACCACAATGGTCTTCTGCATCTTGTCACTTACCACAGTTCCAACCACTTCTTTGCGCTGTCCGAGGTTCTTCACGGCAGCAACCGCAGGGGCGGCAGATTTATCAGTCGCACTCCTGGGCAAAACTGCAGTTTTGTCAGTGGTCTTTTTTGCGGACTTGTTTGCCGGCTTGGCGGTAGTCTTCTTTTCAGTAGCCATAAACTTCCTTCTTTCGATCAACCGTTGACTTGGGTCAGACGGGTCTTGAGACGAGCCAGAGTTTTACGCTCGCGCCAAAGCATCGAGGTATCCTTGAGCTGTCCGGTGGCTCGCTGCATGCGTGCCTTAAACAGACTCGACTCCGTCTCACGGATCTTGGTGAGAATCTCGTCCTTAGAGAGCTGCTGGATTTCTTTAAACTTCTTGTTCGACACGGCTCGTTCCTTTCGCTCTCGTTATGCCTGAGCCTGGCTTGCTGCCTGCTTTGATGCCTTTTTGGCCACCTTAGCAGCCTTCGCATCTGCCTTGGCCTTCAGAGCAAGAGCCTCAGTGGCCTTGCTAATCGGCTTGCAGGATACAGGAAGCTTGTTGTTTGCAAGGCGAAGCGCCTCAAACGCCTCACTCTGGGGAATCCCGCCCATTTCGAAAAGGATGCGACCAGGCTTCACCACAGCCGCCCACTCTTCCACGTTGCCTTTACCGGAACCCATTCGGGTTTCAGCAGCCTTCTTAGTAATCGGCTTGTGCGGGAAAACCCTGATCCAGATCTGCCCGCCACGCTTGACAGACCGGGTCATAGCGATACGGGCCGCTTCAATCTGGCGAGCGGTGATTTTGCCACAGCCAATTACCTGAAGCCCGAACTCCCCAAAGAAAAGAGTGCCGCCACGATCTGCGGTACCACGCATCTTGCCCTTCTGCTGTTTACGCCATTTTACGCGCTTGGGTGACAACATGTTCGTTACTCCTTCTGGGCCGCTTTAGCTTCAACAGCAGCCTGCTTCTTCAGCGTCTGAGCTTCGCCGTTGTAGACCCACGACTTAATGCCGATGACGCCATAGGTGGTGCGAGCTTCGGCGGTGCCGTAGTCAATGTTCGCCCGAAGGGTGTGCAGAGGCACGCTGTCCTCACTGTACCATTCGGTGCGCGCGATTTCGGCGCCACCGAGGCGACCCGAAACGCGGATCTTGATCCCCTTGATTCCCTGCTTGAACGCAGCGGTCATCGCCTTTTTCATGGCGCGACGAAAAGCCACTCGCTTCTCAAGCTGCGCGGCCACGTTCTCAGCGATGAGAGTAGCATTGGCTTCGGGCTTCTTCACTTCAACGATATTCAGGAACACTTCGTTCTTGGAAAGCTTCTGCACGTCCGCCTTCAGGGTCTCAACACCTGACCCTTTTTTGCCAATTACAATTCCAGGGCGTGCAGTGTGGACGTTGATTTTGACCTTATTGGCTGCCCGCTCAATCTCGATACGAGCGATGCCTGCACCAAAGAGCTTCTCCTTGATGTACTGCCGAAGCTTAATGTCCTCATGGAGGAGCTTGGCGTAATCCCGCTTTGAATACCAACGACTATCCCAAGTCCGGGTAATTCCCAGGCGAAAACCAATCGGATGAACCTTCTGACCCATTTTGATCCCTTTCCCTTACTTGCGCTCTGCCAGGGTCACTGAAACGTGACTGGTTTTCTTGTTAATGCGGAATGCCGAACCCTTAGCACGGGGACGGAAACGCTTAATCGTAGGACCCTGCCCAACCAGGATTGTTTTGACAAAGAGCTTATCTACGTCACCAACGCCCTTCTGGTCGGCATTGGCAACAGCACTCTTGATGAGTCCGTGAATGATACCTGCGGTCCGCTTACGAGCAGAAAACCGAAGCAGGTTCAGCGCCTCATTGACGCCCTTGCCACGAACCTCGTCTGCGACAACACCCATCTTTCGAGGGGTGATCCGGACAAAACTGACTTTTGCGTTCACTTCCATGGTCATCTACCTCAGTTACTTGGCCGCAGGCTTAGCTGCAGGAGCTGCAGCAGCCGGAGCTGCTGCTCCAGCTGCAGGCTTGGCTGCGCCAGCATCACCGGCCGCCTTCTTATCAGCAGGAGTGTGTCCATGGAAAGTACGGGTGGGAGCAAATTCACCCATCCGATGGCCTACCATGTTCTCAGTTACATAAACGGGAACAAACTTTTTGCCATTGTACACGGCAAAAGTCAGTCCCACGAAATCAGGAAGAATGGTCGAACGGCGGGACCAGGTCTTGATCACCTTGCGGTCCTGCGAAGCACGAGCAGCTTCGACCTTCTTCTGAAGGTGGTCGTCACAGAAAGGGCCTTTTTTAATTGAACGGGCCACGGTCGGTCTCCTTAATTATTTCCTGCGCTTGACGATAAATGCGTCAGTCCGCTTGTTGTTGCGAGTCTTGTATCCCTTGGTAGGCACGCCCCATGGAGTACGGGGGTGGCCACCACCGGAGCTCTTACCTTCACCACCGCCATGTGGGTGGTCGATCGGGTTCATCGAAACACCGCGGTTGGTGGGGCGGATCCCCATCCAACGCGCACGGCCCGCCTTGCCGATCTTTAGATTCTCGTGCTCCTGATTGCTCAACTGGCCAATCGAGGCCCGGCAACGGGAGTGAATCAGACGCATTTCACCGCTGGGCATCTTGACCTGGCAATACTCACCCTCTTTAGCCATGAGCTGGGCGAAATTCCCGGCGGAACGAGCTAAACGTCCGCCACGCCCCGGCTCCACTTCGATGTTATGGATCACAGTACCCACCGGAATCGAAGCCAGGCTGAGATTGTTTGCAGGCTTGATGTCAGCCGATTCACTCGCAAGGACCGTGTCACCCACACTCAATCCCATCGGAGCAAGCACGTAACGCTTTTCACCATCTGCGTAGGTAAGGAGCGCAATGTAAGCGGTACGATTTGGATCGTACTCGATCGAAGAAACCGTTGCCGGAATGTCGCGCTTGCTACGAGCAAAATCAATCACCCGATATTTACGCTTGTGACCACCACCGATGTGGCGAACGGTCATTTTTCCTAGCGTGTTACGTCCGCCGGTCTTGCTGAGTGGCTGGAGCAGACTGCGCGGCTTCTTAGGCTGATCCTTCTTGGGGGTCAGCACAGAAAAGTCGGCAACCGTCTTGAACCGGAGCGAAGGAGTCGTTGCTTTGAAAGTTTTGACTGCCATGGTCGTTACCTCTTATTGAGCAGCCTGGAAGAAATCGATCTTTTGGCCATCTGCCAGGGTGACGAGGGCCTTCTTCCAGTTTGAACGCTTGTTTTCGAAACGCCCGAGGCGCTTCAGCTTTCCATGCATCACCATGGTGCGAACATCCTTAACACGCACATTAAAAAGTCGCTGTACGGCATCTTTGATCTCGGGCTTGCTCGCCTGAGCAGCCACCTCAAAGGCATACCGATTGGCGACTTCCATCTGAGCGGTCGACTTCTCACTGATGATGGGGCGCTTAATCACTTCATATACGCTACGCATAGTTCAGTCCTTTCCTCTCGCCGCTCATGCCTCGGGCGCGAGCCGGGCCTCGACAGCCTTGGCAGCGCGCTGAGTGAGAATCACCCAGTCGTAGCGAACGATGTCGTACACATTGATCCCCTCGGTTCGAAGCACCTTGAGGCGAGGGATGTTGCGTCCAGAAAGCTCAAGGTTCCGATTTGCATCATCTACGATCAGAACCTTGTTAAGATCCCATTTCTTAGTCATGAGCTGATGAAAATCCTTGGTCTTAGGAGCCGAGAGCTTGAATTCATCAACCACAACTAGCCGCTTTGCCTTAACACGATCAGAGAGCGCAGAGCGAAGCGCACCCCTCATCATTTCTTTAGGGGTTGCTTGCTCGTAACTGCGTGGCTGCGGACCGAAACTCTGGCCACCCCCCACCTGCAACGGCGAACGCGTTGAGCCCTGACGAGCATTACCGGTACCCTTCTGCTTGAAGGGCTTGCGGCCACCGCCACGAACTTCCGACTTGGTCTTGGTCTTTGCAGTTCCACGACGACGTCCTGCGAGCTGCGCCTTGATCACCTGGTGAACGAGCGGAATGTTGACCTCTACGCCAAACACATCGTCACGAAGGTCAACGCTTCCGACTTTCTTCTTTTCCTGATTGAGCAAATCAAAACTTGCCATAAATCACCTTAACCCTTGATCGCCTTGCGGACAGTGACAATGCCGCTTCGGGGACCTGGCACACTGCCGTGCACGAGGAGCAGCTGATTCTCGAGATCAAGGCCAATCACCTTAACGTTCTGAACCGTTACTTGCTCGTTACCCATTTGCCCCGGCATCTTCTTATTCTTGAAGCACTTGGCGGGATCGGCACGGTTACCAATCGAACCCAGCTGACGATGAGAAAGCGAGGCGCCGTGCGACTTAAATCCACCGGCCATGTGGTAGCGCTTCACGCCACCTTGGAAACCCTTACCCTTACTGATTGCTGTGACGTCAACTAGGTCGCCGACCTTGACGAACTCAGCAGAAAGAACGTTTCCAACAGAAAGGCCATCCCACTTGGCATCGTCAGGAAGACGAAACTCCTGATAGTGATAGAAACCCGATGCACCGGAAGCCTTGGCATGCCCCTGCTCGGCCTTGTTTGCGGCCTTGGCCTTCTTTTCAAGAAAACCGACCTGAATTGCGTCGTAACCATTCTTTTCTTTGGTCTTGAGCTGCGTAATCACGGTCGGATTGAGATTGATGACCGTGACAGCCTGAAGGCTGCCGTCTTCTGCGTAGACCTGGGTCATGCCGGCCTTGATACCAAGCACTCCGCCGCGACCCTGAGAAAGGGCAACGAGCGATCGTTGGCCTCCCTGAGCCGTCTGAGCTGACTGTTCCATACTCATCTCCTGAGATTGCACGGACGCCAAAGCAACCGTGAATCTCGCTTTTTCAATCAACGAACCTCATGTCACAGCATCACCGGGAAGCCGCCGCAAAAAACACGGACTTTATCCGTATCTTGTGGGCCGCCGGATGCTTTCATGCATGAGCCGCTTGAGATGAACGACTTTCCTTCTGGGAAAATTGCAGAAGGAAGTATCGTCATCTCACTTGGACCAGCGAGAGTTGATCTCGCAGTCCCGCCGGAAACCTAATGTCGCCGGCGTGCCCAAACCAGTCAAAGACCAGATCAGGACTTGATCTCGACATCCACACCAGCCGAAAGATCCAGCTTCATCAGCGAATCCACGGTCTGCTGGGTGGGCTCAAGAATATCCAGGAGCCTCTTGTGCGTACGCACTTCGAACTGCTCGCGGGACTTCTTGTCTACATGCGGGGAACGGAGAACGCAATACTTGTTGATCACAGTAGGAAGCGGAATCGGGCCACGAACTTGGGCGCCAGTGCGCTTGGCAGTGTTCACGATTTCCCAAACCGACTGATCCAACACCCGGTGGTCAAATGCCTTAAGCTTGATCCGGATTTTATGTTCCATCGCCATAGTCACATCTCCTTAAAATTTCGGAAAGTTCCCCCACGAGCGATGTGCTTCTCGTGAGCAATCTTTTCCGAGCGTCATTTGAGCTGGGCGGTCTTACCGAGAATCAAAGTGCTACGCAATAGAAAACCAGAACTTACTCGATAATCACTCCGGCCCTGACCTTGAGGTCGTGGGCCATCTGCGACGGAACGGGCTCGTAATGCGAGAATTCCATACTGAAGGTGGCCCTGCCCTGTGAGGACGATCGGAGGGCCGTGGAATAACCAAACATCGTACCCAGCGGAACCTCGGCCTTAATGGCCTGCAGGTCATGCTTGGCTGACATGCTCAGGATTTTCCCCCTTCGGCTATTAAGATCGCCAATAACTCCGCCCATATAAGCTTCCGGGCACAGGATTTCCGCAGCCATCACGGGCTCAAGAATCACGGGCTGGGCGTTGCGCGTGGCCTCGCGATAGGCCATCGAGGCAGCGATCTTGTAAGCCACTTCAGTTGACTCCATTTCGTTATAGGAGCCATCAAGCAGGGTCGCCTGGATGTCGACTGCCGGATAGCCCACCTGGATTCCGCCCAGAGCAGATTCACGAAGGCCCTGTTCGATGGCGGGAAAAAATTCCTTTGGAATACGGCCGGCGGGGATTTCGTTCTTGAAG
>JBKCVM010000078.1:0-8166 GCA_046317855.1 Oligoflexia bacterium | reverse complement strand
ATGCTGAGCCACTGAAAGCGGCTGATCTTTTCTCGAAGAATCATTGCCGCAAAACCGAGAGTGACCAGTGGATAGGCGCCAGTCAGCGGAGTAACGATCGAGATTGGACCAAACTTGGAGGCAATGATGACTCCCAAGTCTCCCGCCGCCATCAAGCCCATGGGAAAGAACGAGCGTCCCCACTCCGCAAAAGAGTGGGTGCCGCCACGACCCCAAAGCCAGCCGTAAACGCCAATGCTGCAGAGTCCGCCCAGGGTGTTGTAAATGGCCAGATTTGCCTCGTTGGCACCTGAAAGTCCGTACGAGTACTTGACGATGGTTTGGGCTGCGCCCCAGAGCACGAGTGCTGAGCCGGCATAGATGACCCATTTGCGATCAGTGACTTTGGAGTTGCGGTCAGGGGGAGAGTACGAAAGGCCCAGGCAGCCGCTGATCACGAGTGCCACGCCCAGATATTGGATGGGCTCGAGGACCTCACCTAGAAACACTCGGGCAAAAAGTACAGTGAGCGCCGGATAGGCGGCTGAGAGTGTACCTACGATGGTGATGGGCCCGGCAATGATGGATTTGAAGTAAAGGATCCATCCCGCTCCATCGAGTAGATAGGCCAGGATTCCTGCGGTTGTAAAAGCTGCAGTCTCGGCCGAAAAAAGCGGAGGGAGTGGCTCTACATTGAAGCTGACCCCGCTGACCCCGCTGAGCCCTGTGCTCTGCCATAGGTAGTAGCCGATATTGACCAGCGCTTTGGCCACAACAAAGTAGAGACAGAAGCGCGCTGGCGGGACTTGGGAGATCCATTTTTTAACGAGGCCCTGGCCGATGCCGTAAGCAAAAAGAGCGAGGAGTGCTGGAGTCAGCCAAATCAAAGCCTGAGTCATTTCAGTTTGCCGAGCTCCTTTAGAATTTGGCCTGCCACTCGAGACGCTGAAATGAAAGCGCCGCTTGAATGAGTGTTCTCCGTAAAGTCACCCGCAAAATGAATGCGATTTTCTGGTTTGCGGATCTCTTGCGAGAGCTCATCGAAACGGGAGCGCCCAACCGGCCAGTTTGCGATGGCCCGGGGATGAAATCGATAAAACTCGATTCCTTGGATCTCTCTTGAGAAGCCTGGCCACAGTTGATCAAAACCTGAGCGGATCATGCTCCGTACCTCATCCAGCGGCATGAGGTTAAATGCCTCGGCGTGGTCTCCGCTGATCAGAAGCGATAAGATCTTTGTAGGAGAGTTTTGGTTTGCGTCGGGATTGCCATCGTAGATCACTCCGAGCTGCGAGTCTGAGAGGATGGGGAGCGTAGACTGAGAATCTTGCTTCCAGTATCTTGAAGCAGATTGTGGCACGAACACGTGGGCCTTGAAGTACGAGCCCCAGCTCTGAGTTGCGATCGCCTGCCGTTTTTTGTCCGAGAGTTTAGGCTCAAACTGGACTTCAAAAAGTCTGAACAATGGGATGGTGCTCACCACCTGGCTTGCCCGAATCACCGAGCTCTGATGGGTAGCCTGGTCGAGTGAGTGGACTTCGACTTCATTTCCTCGGGTCACCAATCGGGTGACCCTCTGATTGAGTGAAATCTGTGAAAGCCCAATACTGCGAGCCATGGCATCGGTGAGTTTTTCGTTTCCGCCGATGACCCGATAACTCATTTCTCCCTGTCCCTGGGGGCCCCCTAAAAAAATGTGAAATTCAGACATTCCATCGAGAGCTGAAAATCGGTCCCAAGGCGTTCCGACTTCGCATTCAATTGAGATTCGGATCCACTCAGTCACTTTCTTGGGGAGTTTTTGGTCGCGCACCCAGTTGCCAAAAGAAACGTCCTTAAGCTTCATCATTTGGGATGGAATGGGCTCGCCTTTTTCAGCCGCTTTTTTGAGAAGCTCGACCTGGGGCGTAATCTGAGTCTTAAACTGATCGAGCGCTTGGCGCTCTGTTTGGCTGAAAGTGCGTCTCAGGTAATCCTCTGTGGTCGCAGCCAGCGGGACGAAACTTTTTTCGATCACCATGCTGGAGACAGCAACGTCTGCGCGAAAAGGAAGCTTAAGATCTCGAATCAGCTTCACTGCTGGATTGCTCTCCCAGTATTCTTCCATCCCGGAGTCCGCAAACAGTGTGGGCTCTCCGGGGCGTTCGTAGCGCACGGTTCGTACTCGGCCGCCCACGCGAGGAGTGAGCTCTAGGATGTGATAGGAAATTTTGGATTTTTTGAGCTCGAGTGCAGTGGCCATTCCAGCAAGGCCTGCTCCGATGATGACCACATCGGTGCGCTTGGGCATTCCAGCATTCGCCGTGTGCGCAAGACACAAGAGAGCCCACGCTTGGAAAAATGAGAGATAAATTTTTGCCATTTTCCCCACGGGCCGCTATCTACTGCACGCGCACAGACAGAAGAAAGGGCAAAATGGCTCTCCATAAAATTTTGCATAAAATTTTGATTGACGGCAAATGGGTGGAGTCCTCTTCGAGTCGGACTCGTGAAGTCAAGAATCCCGCAACCCTCGAAACGGTGGGTGTGGTGCCCGAGTGCAATGCTCAAGACGTAAATGCAGCCGTAGCTGCGGCTCAAAAGGCGCAGTATGCGTGGTGGAAAACGCCTGGCGTCGAGAAGGCTCGGATTTTGCGGGAATTGGGAGCCCGAATCCGTAAGTCTGAACGCGAGCTCTCTCGTCTGATGACTTTGGAGACGGGAAAGCCACTTTGCGAAGCAGTGGATTGCATTGACTGGGTGGCTGCCTGTTTTGAGTACTATGCCGAGGTGGCCCGCAGTAGTTTTGGAAATTCGATTCCGCCGGTAGCACCCCATCAGGTCAACTTCACCATCAAGGAGCCTTACGGTGTCGTGGCGGCGATCGTTCCTTTCAATTTTCCGCTTCTCCTCATGTCTTGGAAAGTTGCACCTGCGCTTGCTGCTGGAAACACGATTGTTCTTAAGCCTCCTCACCAAAATCCGCTCTGTAACTTGCTCCTAGCCCAGTGCTACGAGCTTCTGCCACCTGGCGTGGTGAACGTGGTGACTGGAGGCGCTGAAACCGGTGAAGCACTGATTCAGCATCCCAAAGTCGACTTTATCGCCTTTACAGGATCAACTGAGGTAGGTCGCCGAGTGGCTTCGGTTGCGGGGCAAAATCTTAAAAAAGTGAACTTGGAGCTGGGTAGTGTCGACCCGTTTATCGTGTTCGAAGACGCCAAGCTGGATGTCGCGGTCCCTGGTGTTGCTTGGGCAAGGCTCTTAAATGCAGGTCAAGTGTGCACTTCTTCAAAACGAGTCATTTTGTTGAAGTCCATTGCATCCGAATTTGTGAGGCGTCTTGAGGCCCATGTCAGAACGGTTCGTGTGGGTGATCCCATGAAACCTGAGACCGATATTGGACCTCTCATTAGTGCTGAGGCGCTTGCAAAAGTAGAGCAGCAGGTGGCGCGCGCCATCGAACAGGGAGCAAAACTCCTGCTAGGCGGCAAGCGGATCCATCCGGATGGACTCAAGGGTCATTTTTACGCTCCGACGATTCTCACTGACGTCAAACATGGATCGCTGCCCACGACAGAAGAGATCTTTGGTCCAGTGATTTCGATCACTGTAGCCAACGATGCGGATGAGGCAATCCGGATGGCCAATGACTCAAATTACGGACTGGGCGCCTCGATCTACACGAACAATCTAGAAATTGCGATGCGCGCGATGGAGAACATCAAAGCCGGCACGTTTTGGATCAATGATCCGCTGACCGACAATGATGCGGGACCGTTTGGTGGAATGCGCTGGAGCGGGATAGGTCGTGAGCTCGGTGCCGAAGGCTTGGATGCGTTCAGGGAGCCTAAGCACGTGCATATCGATTATGTGATGGAACGAAAAAGCTATTGGTTTCCTTATCAGGAGAGAAAACTTCCACATGCCTAAGTACGTTGTCATTGGTGGGGCGGGAGCCATGGGTCGGATCACCGTCAAGGATCTCGTCGAGACCTGTGGGGCAGACGACCAGGTTGTGATTGCGGATTATGATTTTACCAAAGCACAGGCCCTGGCTGAGAGTCTGAGCCGCCCTAGCGGGGTCTGGGTTGGGGCAGTACGCGTGGACGTAAAAAACCGTGCTGAGGCGGTGCGTGCACTTGAGGGTTCGTTTGTGCTGATCAATGCAGTTCAGTATCAGCTTAACGAAGCAGTGATGCAGCTGGCGCTTGATCTGCAGTGTCACTATGTGGACTTGGGCGGTCTTTTTCACATCACGCGCAAACAGCTGGAGTATGATGATCGTTTTAAAGCGATCGGCAAGACCGCCCTGCTGGGAATGGGGGCTGCCCCTGGAATCACGAACATTCTTGCACGCTATGGTGCGGAGCGACTGGACCGGGTCACGGAAATCCACACTCGGGTAGGAAGCATGGACCGGACTCGGTATGTTCCTCAACCTGCACTTGCAGTTTCGTATTCACTCCAGACGATTCTTGAAGAGTTTTCATTTCAGCCGGCCGTGTTCACGCGTGGTAAGTTCATTTTTGTAGAACCCATGTCGGGTGATGTGCCCCATGCATTCCCTAAGCCGATCGGGATCCGGCGGCCGATGTACACGATTCACTCAGAGGTGGCCACTCTTCCGCTTTCTTACGCATCCAAGGGAGTCAAGGAGGTCAGCTTCAAAATCGCATTTGACCCGGAGTTCGTCGATCGTGTCCGGTTTTTGCGGGACTTGGGGCTTGGATCGCATGATCCCATCGAGGTTCCTGGAGGCAAGGTGCGCCCGATCGATCTCGTAAATAAAATTGCGATGAACCAGCCCCCTGTCAAGCAGGTGGGTCCGCTCAAGCAGTACGAAGTCGTCCGAGCGGTCGTGAAGGGCGTCTCGAAAGGTAAGAAAGTCACCTGGGTATGCGACTGTCACACTGCGGGCATGCCCAAGTGGGGCATCGGCCTGGATATCGATACCGGATGCCCTCCGGCTGTCGCTGCGCAGATGCTTGCTGCGGGTGAGATCACGGCCACTGGGGCCGTGCCTCCCGAGGTTGCCGTTGCGCCTGAGCCCTTTTTTAAGCGCCTTAAAGTCAGGAAAATGGCCTTAAAGGTGTCTCGCAAGTCGGGTTGGGGATTTAAGGTCTGATTCAAGTTTAGCTTGGGGCTGAGGATAGGCTACAGTGGCGTCCATATGACCCTATTGCTCAAACAGATTTTTAGTCTGATTAAGCTGCTCAATTCTGACAAAGATTCAGGGCAGATTTCAGCCGGCATTGTCTGCGGAATGATTCTCGGGTTTTCTCCGGCGTTTTCGCTGCAGACCGTTTTGGTGATTTTGATTCTGTTCTTTTTCAGGATCCAGATTGGCGCCGCTACTCTGGCGGCATTTTTCTTTGCTATTCCGGCTTGGCTTCTTGATCCCGCTTTTGATTGGGTGGGTTCGAGGATTTTAGAGGCGGCTTCTTTGAGGGAGACGTGGACGACCCTGTACCATTTACCGCTCATCCCCTTGACCCGCTTCAATCATTCTACAGTGATGGGCGCAGGTGTGGTGGCAGTAGTGTTGGCTCCAGTGGTTTACCTGGCTTCAAATCGCTTGATCTCCCAGTACCGTGAAAAAATTGTGACGCGTTTTGAAGGCACAAAGTTCTGGAAGGCGCTGAAAGCAACGCGTTTTTATAATTGGTATGTCAGTTACGAGGCTTATCGTGGTGAATAAAACTCCAAAAAAGAAAGGTCTGTTCAGGATCGAGGCGGTAGGACCCTTTGTCATCGTGGCACTGGGTGTCTCGGCTTATTTTAAGTTCTTTTTTGACGGACACTTGAGGCGGGGGATGGAATGGGCGGCCACTTCTGTCAACGGCGCTGAAGTGAATGTCGCCGGTCTCAAGACCAGCTTTATCAAAGCTTCCATCGAGATCTCAGGGGTCGAGTTTACAGATCCTGTAAAACCTAAATTGAATCGTTTGGTGATTGGTCGCATTGATTTTGCTCTTCGTTGGGACGCTTTATTGCGCGGAAAATTTGTGATCGAGCTTGCAGGGGTGAATGGACTGGACTCCCAAGTGCCTCGATCTCGTCCGGGCAGGGTGCTTCCTCCGGCAGAGAGCAAGGACAAGTTCAGTCTGATGGAGACGCTCAAGCAGCGTGTCGCAGCCACGCCGCTGGGGGAGCTTGCCAATTTTATCGAAGGATTTGATCCGGTGAGCCAGATCAAGGATCTGGGTAATCTCAAGTCAGTGCAGCACGTCGAATCGCTTAAAAAGGATCTAGAAAGTAAGCAGGGTGAGTGGGCCAAGCAGTTTGACGCCCTTCCGGGAGCAGATGACGTGGCACAGTTAAAGTCACGCATCGGCGCAGTCCGTTTGGGTGGAAGCCCCGCTGAAATTCCGGGTCAGATTCAGCAACTTCAAGAAACACTCTCGTCAGCTCAGAAGCAGATTTCTAGCGTTGAAAAAACCGGCAACCAGCTTGCGGGTGATATCGGAAAATTTCAGGCTGGGATCGGCGCGATCGATGGTCTTGTGGATCAAGATCGAAAAGAAATCGAAGGCCGGCTCAAGCTTCCCAGCGTGGATCCCAAGGTGATTGCTCAGCAAATGTTTGGTCAAATGGTTCTCGAAAAAGTGGGGCAGGCGCAAGCTGCCGTCGCTACGGCCCGAAAGTATGTCCCGGCAAAGAAGAAAAGCGACGACCGACCTGCGTTTATCTCAAGACCCCGGGGTTTTGGCAGAGCTTATGAGTTTGGCAGGCCCAACGCTTATCCGATGTTCTGGCTCAAGCGAGCTACTTTTAGCGCCGCAACAGGCCAGGAGGGCAAAGTCAAAGGTGAGTTGACTCATGTGACGACGAGTCCCAGTCAGGTGGGGCATCCGGCGCGTTTAGATTTGGAGGTCAGCCTTCCGCAAAGAAAAATTGAAGGGGCGCGATTGAGAGCAGAGGTGGATGCTCGAGGTGATGCACTTGCGGCCAAGATGTTGGCAGAAGTCAGAAGTTTTCCGGTCGAGGCTTTGGCTCTTTCGGATTCGGAGCAGCTCAGGTTTTCGATTGCCCAGGCGTCTGGCTCAGTTGCGTTTGAAGGGGGGTGGCGGGGAGATCCAACCGATTTTGAAATTTCTCTTCAGAGCGCATTTCGTTCAGCCCAGTATGAGGTCAAGAGTTCCTCAAAAATTCTGGAAACCGTGGTCAGCGGTGTCGCCCAGGCCGTTCCAGATGCCACGGTTGCAGCAAAAGTTTGGGGAAAGGTCTCGGACCCAGAGATTTCAATTGAGTCTAACTTGGCTCAGGCCTTGGGAAGTGGGCTGGCCCGGCAGATCCAATCTCAACTTGCTCAGGCGCGGACCAAGCTCGATGGAATGATCCGGGGTCAGCTAGAACAGAAAAGAGCGGAGCTGCAAAAACAGTTTGATCGCGCTCGGGCAGAGGTCTCCGGAAGGCTGGAGTCTGTTCGAAAACAGTTGGAATCGGTGCAGTCTGAGGCCCAAGCAAAAATTGCGCAGGTTCAAAAGCAGGCCGAGAGCGCTCTGAAAGGTAAGGCTCTCAAGTCTTTGAAGAGCAAGCTTCCGTTTTGAGGTAGAGCAGATGTCTAAAATTCCACTGCATCCTTCGAATCGCTGGGTCAAATGTTTGTCTTCTCACGGCAATATCCGGGGAGTCGCTATTCAGGCCAGCGAGCTGGTCGACAAAATGGCGCGATTGCACACTGTACGCGGAGTTTCGGCCCTGTGCTTGGGTGAGGCAGTGGTGGGTGCTTTGCTCATTGCTTCAAACTCAAAGGGTCAAGAGCGAGTGAATCTCAATATTCAGGCCACTGGCCCCGTTCGGCAAGCCTTGGTGGATGCGCACCCAGATGGAACTGCCAGAGGCTATGTCATCACTTCCGAAACGGCTCCAGAGGCAACTCGAGGAACTTGGGGTGAAGGGATGCTCTCCGTGCTTCGTACGAAGACTGAAACCCAGAATCAGCCCTACATCGGAACTGTACCGCTGCTCACAGGCCACCTGGCTAAGGATCTTTCTTTTTATTGGGTTCAGAGCGAGCAAATCCCATCGGCGGTGGGGATCTCGGTCACTCTCGATTCGGATGGGCATGTCACCTCGGCAACCGGGTTCTTGGTTCAGGCGATGCCTGGCGCTACGTCTCAAGAAGTGCAATTGATCGAAAACCAGATCAATCATCTCCAAGCCGTTGCGGGTGAGTTTGCAGGTGGAACAGAGCCTACAAAG
>JBKCVM010000077.1:0-5133 GCA_046317855.1 Oligoflexia bacterium | reverse complement strand
CTCTCATCAGCACTCTCATCATGCTCAGCGAAGGCATCACACCGAGGCTGACCTCGATCCTGATTCGATTGGGAACCGAGTGGATTACAAGCCCAAGGGCAAGCACGCTGCCAATTATTTCTACCAAGGCGACATCATCACTGGAGACTCTCAGCCGGTTTATGAGGGGCTTCCGCGGGATGAGGGAGCTGAAGGAGAGATGAGTGAAGAAGATCGCAGGGCGTTTGAGCGGGCTCAAGCGCTTCAAGATAACGCGATCGCACGTATGTCGCAGCAGGGCGGATCATTTGTGCCGGGCAAAGCTCAGGGGCAAATGAGAACGGGTGAGGGCCGTGGTAGAGATCGTGATGGGGGACGTCGAGGGCGCCGCGGACGCCGTGGTGGACGTGGACGGCCCGACCGCCCCGAACGAAATGACCATCGAGGCGGCGGTCATCGCGATGATCGCGGTAATCGGGATCCCTCGGGTTCCGGAAACTCTGGGGGAGGTGGATCCAGCGGAGGTGGCAGCGGAGGTGGTAATGACTCTGGCGGTGGTGATTTCTCTCAGCCGCCAGTCTGATCATGTCCCCGCAATCTCACTGGCTGCTGCGTCTATCGGTTCAGCCTGAGCTCGTCTTTCCGACAGGGGAAAGGCTCACGCGTGAAGAGTTCTTCACTTGGATCTGGGACGAATTCAGTGACTCCGGCCTAGAGGGAATCCACGAAGGCACAGTGCTGAGTGATGAGGCCCATGCAGCCGGGCTTGAGACAGAATCCTGGGTCCTGGATTCTGGGCAGGCCCCTCATTTCAGGGATTGGATCGGCCAGCAAGGGGTTTCGAGCCCTGAGCTTTACTTTGTCGATGAGAACTCGGCTCAATCGGCGCTAGGGATCTTGAAACTGATTCAGGGATGTGGGGTGCTTGCTCTCAGTCGACAAGACCCTCAGGACTGGGATGCCGAATGGAAGCGTCACTTTAAGGGCATAGACGTTCCTGGATTTGGTAAGATTCAGCCTCCATGGGAGCCTGCCGGTGCAACCTTAATTCTCAATCCAGGGGCAGGCTTTGGCACGGGAACTCATGAGACCACTCAGCTTTGTTTGCAAGCCATGTCGCAGTGGCGTGCTTTAGGGGGAAGGCTGGACTGGGTGCTTGATTTTGGAAGTGGCTCAGGAATTTTGGCCATCGGAGCGGCACTTTTTGGGTCGTTGGTCCATGCAGTGGAGATCGATCCTCTGGCCATTGAGAATGCGCGTGAAAATGCAAAGCTCAATTCTGTGGGTGAAAGGATTCAGTTTTCTTTTGATCTCGAGGGCCTCGCAACTTCGGGGCATGGCTCGAGTTTGGGCTATGATCTTGTTTTTGCAAATATTCTTAGGCCCGTGCTGATTCAGTTTTGTGACGCGATTTGCTCACGCGTGGCACCCAGTGGAGCTCTGGTGCTTTCTGGTTTAGTTGAGGCTGACCTTGCTGAAGTCATCGAGCGCTATTCTGCAGCGCTCGGGTGCAGACCCAAAGTGATGCAGAAAAATGAATGGCGAGCGCTTTGTTTTTTTAGGACTGAGACTCAGGGCTAGCGCCACCTGAGAGACTGCCCAGTTGGCTTGCTTCTCCTACGACCCAAAGGAGATCCCCAGGATGGATTTGAGTTTCTGAATCTGGATTCATGATGCGTCTGCCGTCGCGTTCGATGCCGACGACCAGAGCCTGATACCGGTCGCGAACGCCACTGTCTCGGATAGTTTTTCTGGCGCATGCAGAAGTCTCAGTCACTTCGATCGCTCTGAGCTCATAGTTTCCGATTTCCAGTTCTGAGTGAGGCTCCCTGTAGTCGAGCTCAATCAGTGGACGAGTCCTTTCGATTTGCTCCTCACTCGCGAGCACGAGCAATTCATCGTGCGGAAAAAGCTGCTGCGAAGGCTGGGGTGCAATCATCAGGCGTGAGCCCCTTTGAATCGCCACAATGTTGATCCCATGTCCGTTTCTGAGCTGAGTTTCAGTGATCGTCTTTCCAGAAAACTGAGAGTCGACATGGAGCCTGAGCCGCACGAGTTGGCTCTCCCAGGGGGCAAGCTTATGCAGAAGCATCGAAGACTGCCGTGCGGACTTCTTTTTTCTGGCTGAGAGTGTGGCGAGAAAGGTTTCTTCGAACCACTGAAACGCAAGGCCCAGCTGCCCCGCCAGTCTGACGAGCAACACTACTGACGCAACCGCAACTACCCAGGCCACTGGAGTGCCTCGAAAAAACGGCCAAGCCAGAAGGCCACAGATTAAAAGCGAGAGCGCTTGGCTGCCCGTGGTCAGGAGCCGTGAAGTGCGAGAAGGGCCGGTCTCTATTCTAGGTGCAGACTCAATTCCTCTCAAAAAACTCCACAAAAAAGGAGAAGTCAGGATGGCCACTCCTAATCCGACAGCAGGTGATGCGTAGGGGTTGGCAAGCCGACTTGCCAAAGTAACGATGAATCCAGAAAGGGCCCAGCGCATCCAGGCTGCTCGCCTCTGGGGTTGAGGAGCTTCTCGTGCTGCACGAAGCTCTGACCAGCTGGAGTAGCGATCGATGAGCAAGCTCAGTCGCACCGGAGCTGACCTCTCTGCAAAGGCCGCAATTTTTGGAGCCCAGCGAATGGCATACGGCGTGATGAGGGTCGTGAGCACTGAAACCGTCACAATCACTGGCATGACAGTGGGCGGAAGGTGTTGGGCTGCAATCGCCGCTCCGGCCATGAGGAAGGAAAATTCACCAATCTGGGTCAGGCTGCCGGCAATCAGTACGGAGCGCTTCAAAGTCTGCCCAGAAAGAAGCGAGCCCAGAGTTACAAAGAGGAGCTTGGCTAGGACCACATAGAGACTGAGGACGATGATAACAGTCTTTTGGTCCCAGATTGAACGAGGTTCGATGAGCATGCCCACAGAAACAAAGAACACTGCAACAAAGAGGTCTCTGAGGGGCTGGATTAGTTTTTCGATTCGATGACTTTCGGTACTCTCCGCAAGAATAGATCCCATCAAGAAGGCTCCGAGTCCCGGTGAGAGCCCCAGGCTTGAAGCCGCAAGTCCGAGGCCCAAGCAAAGAGCCACTGAGACGACCATGAGCATTTCTTCTGAGTTAGATTTTGCAATCTTGCCTAAAAGGGGCGGGAGCACAAAAGTGCCGAACAAAAACCATCCGCCGATAAATAGGATCAGCGTTCCGAGGGATTGGGCCACAGAAGTGTTTTGTCCGGCGCCAGCTGCCACCAGCAGCAGGATAGCCATGAGGTCCTCGAAAACCAGCATGCCCAGTACCGTCTGAGCAAAGCGTCTCGTTTTGAGACCGATCTCATCCAGTGCTTTGAAGATGATCGTGGTCGAAGAAATCGCCAGCATCGCGCCGATCAGCCAGGCAGATTGAGAGTACGAAGGATCCGGCCAGCCAATCAGGTTTGTCATGACTCTGGTGAGCAGAGTGCCGCCGGCGAGTACTGCGGCCACTTCAAAAAGGGCAGAGAACGCTACTCGAGGACCAAGCTTTGCAACTTTTCTGAAGCTGAACTCTAGCCCCAAGCTGAACATGAGAAAGATCACGCCCAGATCAGCCAAAGTGCGGAGCTCTGAGCTGTAGGAGCCCAGTGCAAGAGAGGCAACGATTCCGGAGACGATGTAGCCTAAGACGACGGGTTGTCTAATTCGGTGAAAAAAAATAGACACCGAAGCCGCAATCGCCAAAACAATTGCCAAGTCCCGAATCAGCTGAGGGATCAGAGTGTGGTTCTGCATGGTCGTCCGCCTAGGCGCAGTGTCGCACCTTCGTGGCTGAATTCATATCCCTCTGGCAAGCTTTGGGCACCGAGCTTGCTTAGGGATGGGAGTGATGCTGAATCCAATCTCGCAGTTTGCTCTGGAGCCGTACCTTCACCGTAAGGTTGCTGTTTTGCATGTCGACACGCAGCTATTGGAGGCAGCGCAAACACTGCGAGAAAAATCGATCGGTTGCGTTCTGGTCGGAGATCACGAAGGCTACATTGTGGGTGTCGCCACCGACCGAGACCTTGCGTGTCGCGGCTACGGCGAGGGGCTCAAGCCCACCGATCCCCTGATTCGAGTCATGACTCCTCAGCCCGTTTTTGTTGAGCCGTCAGCGACTTTGGATGAAGTGATCTGGCTCATGGAGGCAAACGGCATTCGTCGAATTCCGGTTCTTGAGAGCACCGGTAAAGGTCGAAAGCGCGCGGTCGGAATGGTGACCCTGGATGACCTGCTGGCCGCTCAGCGGATTGATGAGTACCGAATGACTCGGATCGTACAGGCCCAAGTGCGCAGGCGCCTCGGGGAGTTTGGGCATGAACGGGGTCGAATCGTTCATGTTGTTGATTCTGCAGGCCGTCCTGTCACGGAGACTGAGGCAGTCTCTCGATACACGGATCAGATCTTCGATCGAGCTCAGATCACCAAGCTCGGAATCTCTCGAGAGCGGGCACTCGAAGCGCTCTTTTTAATCTGGGAAACGCTTGCAGGAAGGCTGCATCACACTGGCGCCATGCACTTGATTTCTCAGCTACCGCCCGGATTTCAGGAGAGAATGCTGAAGCTCCCGTTTGGTCCGGACCGCAGAAGTACAAGGGCCAGGCTGGTGGGACAAATTTCACGCGAGTGGGGCTGGGCTGAAGAGCGGACTCAGCAGGCGCTCCTTGCTCTTTCAAATGCCTGGGCTTTGAGTGTGGACCCAAAGGAGCTCATGCGTCTCTCTGCAGAGCTTCCGCCAGATTTGGCAAGTTTCTGTGTGGCTCGTGAGCCTGAGCTTTCTCGAGAGCGAGCAGCTTGATTTAGTGCAATCGGTGTTGCATCAGGAGGTTATGGATTTTTTTGATGCTGTCCGCGCCCGACGTAGTATTCGAAAATTCAAATCCGAGCCCGTTCCTGAGTCAGTACTGAGAGCCGCCTTTGACGCGGCGTTGCTTGCGCCCAATTCGTCGAACTTGCAGACCTGGGATTTTTTTTGGGTGCGCAGCCCTGATGCCAAGTCCAAGCTCGTTCGAGCCTGCCTCAATCAATCGGCTGCTCGCACTGCGGCGGAGTTAGTGGTTGTGACTGCTGATCCGGCGCTCTGGCGCAGGAGTAATCCAGAAATCATTCGGTACGCCCGGTCGATCGACGCGCCAAAGCTGGTCCAG